>CAXGVD010000288.1:0-4316 GCA_964012695.1 uncultured Opitutia bacterium | reverse complement strand
CCCGTTCTCGGGCGTTTCCAGCTCTTCCGCTGGCGCCTCCGCCGTCAGAAAGCGGATCAGCCCGTAGGCGAGAATGACGGCCATTGGCCCGATCACGAAGCCTTGCCCTCCGTAGCCCAACAAACCGCCAACAATTCCTAGGAACAGCAGGAAGCTGAGCCATGCTCCCTGCTCGTGGAGGCGTCGCCCCAAGCGGGCCCGAAACCGGCTGACACCAAAGTTCAAGAATAGGCTCAAAGCCGCCAAAACAAAGGCGCCGACAAGGTCTCCCTTACTCCAAAGCAAAGACGCCAGCGGGAGCCAAACCATGGCACTCCCCACCACCGGCACCAACCCCGCAAAGGCCCCCAGCAAAAACACGGGCCAAAAGAAAAAACCGCCCACGCCCCACCCCACTAAACCGAGGCAAAGGCCTCGGGCTAGAGCCGTTAGCGCGGTATCACTAAGAAGCCGCAGAGTGATGCGCCGGTGCAAGCGCATCCAAGTTCGGGCCTCCCCGCGCTCGAACCCTCCCAACTTCATGGCCTTGACCAGAAAAACCGGGCCGTGAGCATACAGAAAAGACAACACGATCAAGGCTAGAGCCAATTCCGCAACGAATCCCCGTGTCCCCTTGAACAAGTAGTCGAGCATGGAGCCCGAAAATTCCCGGGCGTCCCCCAGCATTTCGCTCACAAAGGCCACCGCACGCTGCTCGTCGAGGGGCAGACGAGGGTAAATGGCCTGCACCTCCCGTACCGTTCCAGCCACACCTTGCAGCAATGATTCCCGCCCCGCCTCGTCCCCGACCAGCAGGGCGGTCAATGTTCCCTCCACCTCCTCAGCGGACTCGGAACCACCGTAGGCCACGATCACGAAGGGGGCCAAGAGCAACAAGACGAGCAAGGCCGTGGCCGCCACCGCACAGACCTCCGTACGTCTTTGATCGGAAACCTTAGGGGCAAGGCGTCTCCCAAACCTCTCCACGGGAAGAAAAAGCACGGGGTAGGTCAAAGCTGCCAAGGACACCGCGAAGAGCAGGAAATCAAACAAGGGACGAAAGGTTTCATAAAGGGGCACAAACACCAAGACCAAGGCCGCCGCCACGAAACCACGACGCCTCCACATCCACCAAAAATAGCGGCGTTTTGCCGCCAAATGATCGTGAGGTTCTTCCGATTCCTCCATTGGCCCGTTTAGGTAAGGCCGTACCGCTTCACTTGTCGAGACCTAATCCGTTCAGGTAATCCCGCAGGCAAAGCCCCGTGGCGGTGTCGGCATTCGCCAAAGCCTCGGCGGGACCTTCGAAGACGAGTCGCCCACCCTCCCCTCCTCCGCCCGGACCCATTTCCAGAACGTGATCGGCCAGGCGAACGACGTCCAGATTATGCTCCACCACCACCACGGTGTTGCCCGCGTCGCGAAGCTTGAAGAGCAGGTCGAGCAGGCGCCGAACATCCTCCCAGTGCAGGCCTGTGGTAGGCTCGTCCAAGAGATAAAGTGTCCCGCCCTCCTGCCTTTTGCTCAACTCCAGAGAAAGCTTGAGGCGCTGAGCCTCGCCGCCAGAAAGCGTGTTGGCGGCCTGACCCAACCGCAGGTAGCCGAGCCCCACGGCGTCGAGCGTCTCCAGCTTCGCCGATAAGGCCGGCTGTTTGGCGAACAACTCCTTGGCCTCGCCCACCGTCATCTCCAACACCTCCGCCACGTTGCGCCCGCGAAAACGCACTTCCAAGGTTTCCCGGTTGTAGCGCCTTCCCCCGCAACTCTCGCACTCCACGAAGACGTCGGCGAGAAACTGCATGTCAAGCTTCACGAAACCGTCTCCCTTGCAACGCTCGCAACGGCCACCGGGCAAGTTGAAGCTGAAGCGCCCCGGGCCGTAGCCGCGGACCCGACTAAGCGGACATTTGGAAAAGAGTGAGCGAAGCCCGTCGAACAGCTTGACGTAGGTGGCGGGATTGGACCTCGGACTACGACCGATCGGAGACTGGTCTACACGCACCACCTTGTGGAAACGCCCCAGCCCCTCCAAGCCCGCGTGAGCCCCCGGCAATTGCTTGGATCGATGAAGTCGAAACGCCGCCGCCTTGGCTAGCACTTCGTTAACCAAGGTGCTCTTGCCCGAACCGGAAACCCCGCACACCACAGTCAACAAGCCCACGGGAAAGGCGGCGTCCACTTCGCGCAGGTTGTTGGCCGAAGCCCCCCGGACGACGATGCCCTCGGCCCCCGCCTCCTTTGTCTCGAAATCCTTCTCCAAGCGTTCCGCCCCGGACAAGAAAGGACCGGAACGGCTCTCCTTCGAGGAAAGACACTCCCGCACCGTTCCCGAAAATATCAGACGCCCACCCTCAGACCCAGCCCCAGGGCCGATTTCTACCAAGTGATCGACCGTCAGGAGCGTATCGGGATCATGCTCCACCACGATCACTGTATTGCCACGGTCGCGCAGGCTGAGGAGCACGTCCAAGAGCCGCCGGTGATCCGCCGGGTGGAGACCCACGCTAGGCTCGTCGAGGGCGTATGTCACGCCCACCAAGCCCATTCCGAGCTGGGTGGCCAAACGAGCCCTCTGAGCCTCTCCGCCGCTCAGGGACGCATAGGGGCGGTTGAGCGCCAAGTAGCCGAGCCCCACCTCGCACAGGTAGCGCAGCCGTTGCTTCAGGCCGCCCACCGCATCGGACATCACCTCGCACTCCCCTCCCTTCTCCAACACTTCCCGGGCGAAATGAAATGCATCCTCCGTCGAGAGTTCCAAAAACTCGTCCAAAGACTTCCCACCGAGCTTCACCCCCCGAGCAAAGGCGGAGAGCCGGCGACCTCCGCAGGCCGTACACTCCGCACCCACCTGGTAAGCCAGCAACCGGGCTCGAAGATTCTCGCTTGAGGTCGCACGCATGGTCTCCTCCAAGTCGGCAAAAATACCTGCGAACTCGACCTCCTTCGGCTTGGCTCGACCTCTCTTAAGCTTGAGGAAGTATTTGTGCTCTTTGTCCCCATGAAGCAAAATTTTTCTCACATTCGGCGCCAGCTCGCCCCATGAACTCTTGAGGTCGAATGGGACCTGCTCGGCCAGTTGCCGGAGGATGCCGTTGCGTTGCGTAATCATGCGCTTCGAACCTAGGCGCCACGGTTTCACGGCACCCTTGTCCGCAGGAAGGGAAATGTCGGGAACAACGAGGTCTTCGCGAAAACGAAGTGTCTGTCCGAGGCCTCCGCAGGTTTCACAGGCCCCGTCGGGATGGTTCCAGGAAAAGTGGCGCGGCGTGAGGGCGGGGTAAGTTTTGCCGCATTTTTCACAAGCATGCGCTTGAGAGAGGGCTACTTCGCGAAAATCGGCGTCGCGGTTTTCCGCTACGAGGACGAGAGCCCGATCTCCTCCCTCGCGGAAGGCCAGTTCGAGGGAGTCGGCCAATCGACTGCGGGCACCATCATCCAGAACGAGCCGATCCACCACCAGCTCCACCGTCAGCTCGCGCCCGCGGGTCCCGGATGGAATGAGGTCTCGGTCGTCGAGCCGCTTGGTTTCCCCCTCGATGCGGACCCTTTGGAACCCACGCCTCTCCAGACGAGGCAATTCCTCCCGGAGCACGGAAGCCTTCGTCCGCATAAAGGGAGCGAGAATCATGACGCGGCTTCCGGTGGGCTCGCGCAGGACGCGGGCCACACAATCGTCCAACGAGCGGCGGGTGACGAGTCCGCCGTCGTCTGGGCAACGCGGCTCCCCCGCCGTGGCCCAAATCAAACGGGCATAATCGGCCACCTCGGTGGCGGTTGCCACCGTACTGCGCGGCCCCGCCCCGCCCGCCGAGGCCTGCTCGATAGCGATGACGGGAGAAAGCCCCTCCACGTAGTCCAAGTCTGGCTTTCGCACCTTTTCCAAGGCTTGGCGGGCCTTGGCGGAAAGACTTTCGACGTATTTCCGGTGCCCTTCCGCACAAAGGACATCGAAGACGAGCGAGGACTTCCCAGACCCGCTCACGCCCGTAACTCCTATGAACTTGCCGCGCGGAAAGGTCACGGTGAGGTCGCGCAGGTTGTTTTCGCGGGCGCCCTTGACCAGAATACCATCGGGTGAACCACCTTCTGCGGCGTCGGATGTCATCAAACGGAAAAAGCAATATCATGCCTTGCACTCGACGAAAAAAGTCAAACCTTTCCCGCCCAGACACGAAGTAAAACGTCCGTTTGCTCAAAAGCCATCTTCCGGGAGTGCGACTTGGTTGAAGATACTCCTTAAAAATATTACCCCCTACTAGCTTTGACTAAACAAGTTTTCCGAATGAAACCATCCAATTGGCCCGACCATGAATAAGCCATTGATTCTTTTCTCGCTT
>CAXGVD010000287.1:0-4341 GCA_964012695.1 uncultured Opitutia bacterium | reverse complement strand
AACGCCAAAGGCAAGAAAGGCGCGGACGGCGCCGAAGGATCCGACGCAGGCAAGCCTGCCAAGGTGGGCAAACCTAAACGCGGGAAGAAAAAAAGAAAGGGCGGCAAGATGCCTCTGCCTCCTCCGCGAGGCCCTTCCCCTGCCGAGTTGGACTGGTGGCCCGGCCTCACCGATGTTGACCGGGTCAATGTCTTGGGGGCCCCCATCGAGGACCGGGGACGCCTACTTGCTTCCAAAAGTACCAAGTCCGTCGAGGATACCGTGAAGGAAATGGGCGAGATCAAGGGGCTTCCCGTCCTCAAGGAGTTCGAGTTGGCCGAAAACGCCACCCGCCTCCTGCCCCTTCGCCTCATTCACGAGTACTGTTGCGTTCCCACAGGCGTGACGGAGGACGGCAAGCTCTCCCTTGTTACCGCATGGCCGCCCACCGACTGCATGAGCCGCTGGGTCTTCGCCGTGGCGGGCAAGAAACCCGTCTGGTCCCTCGGGTCGCCCGAGGAAGTCGCCCGGGCGATCACCGAAAACTTCGGCGTGGGTGCGGACAGTCTCGACGATTCCGACCTCGACCTTGACGCCGACGACGCCGCCGACGACGACCTTGAGGATGAGAACGCCGCCATCATACGCTTCGTCAACGAGGTGATCCAGCGGGCCATCGTGGATCGGGCAACCGACATCCACTTCGAGCCCCACAAGGAAACCCTCCAGATACGCTATCGTATCGACGGCCAACTCGTCCCTGTCCGCGTGCCCGACAACCTCCGCTCCTTTCAGGACTCCACCATCGCCCGCATCAAGATCATGAGCGGGATCAACATTTCCGAAAAACGCCGCCCTCAAGGCGGCCGCATCACCTTCAACCAAGGGCAAAGCGAGTTGGACATACGGGTCTCCACCCTGCCCACGTTGTACGGCGAGAGCGTCAGTCTCCGCCTCCTCAACGAAAAATCCCAACCCCTCTCTATGCCCGAACTCGGGCTCCTTCCCGCAGACGAGCGCAAAATCTCCGCCATTCTGGAGAAACCACACGGAATCGTCCTCGTGACCGGACCCACTGGTTCGGGTAAGTCGACCTCGCTCACCGCCTTCATTCGCCGCATTCACAAGCCCGAGCGCCGCATAATGACGGTAGAGGATCCCGTGGAGTATGAAGTGGCGGGGGTGAACCAGACCCAGGTGAACGCGGAAATCGGCTTCAACTTCGCCAGTGCCCTGCGGGAAATCCTCCGGCAGGATCCCGACGTAATCATGGTGGGGGAAATCCGGGACGGGGAAACGGCGGACATCGCCATCCGGGCTTCCCTCACCGGCCACCTCGTGCTCTCCACGCTGCACACCAACGACGCACCCGGAGCGGTCACCCGCTTGATCGACATGGAGGTGGAGCCCTTCCTCATCGCCTCATCCGTGGAAATGGTGATCGCCCAGCGCCTCGTGCGGCGTCTTTGCCGTAGTTGCGCCTCTACCGCCGACGTGGAGGAAAGTCAGTTGCGGGCCACCCTAGCTCTGCTCGGGGTGGACTCCAGCGAGCTGGCAAACAGGGAAAAGGTGTTGCGGGCTGTAGGCTGTCGGGATTGCCAGAACCTCGGCTACCGCGGACGCGTGGGTATCTTCGAGATCATGCTCATGAGCGACGCCATTCATGGGCTGGTGGTCAAGAACGCGGCCGCCCCGGACATCCGGGAAGTGGCCTTGGCTGAAGGCATGAGTACCCTCCAGCGCAGTGGTTGGGAGCAGGTCACGAGGGGACTCACCACTTTGGAGGAAGTGGTCCGCTACGCCGAAGGCTTCGGCGAAGAAAATGGAGAGGAGAAGGAAGCGGACGCTCCGGAGCCGGAATCGGCTCCTTTACCCGCTACCTAAACGCCTTTGGCTCAACGCTTCCTCCCGCTCGTCATGCCCACCTTTCGCTACGTAGCCTTCGATTCCCGAGGTCGCACCGTACCTGGCGAGTTGGAGGCCAGCGACAAACGAAACCTCAAGGCCCAGTTGCGGGAAAAAGGCCTCACTCCCATGAACGTTTCCTTGTCTTCGAGCGGAAGCCGCAAATCCGCCCCCGTGAAAAAGACGAACGCAGCGGACAAGGCTAAAAGGGCCGAAGCCTCGGCGTCCTCGGGCGAGGGGGGGCGCAAGAGCTTTTCCTTCGGCGGCGGTTCCAAGGAAAAAATTGGGCTCGAATTCATGAAGCGTCTGGTGGAACTGCACGGAAGCGGAATGCCCGTGGCGGACTCCGTGAAGCTCCTCAACCAACGCCTCTCCGACCCCCGCCAGAAAGAAATCGCCGCCGCTCTTTGGAAGGAACTGGCCGAAGGGCGCTCCCTCGCCCGCTCCATGCGCAAAATGCCCGAGTATTTTGGGGAGTCCACCGCCTATGTCATCGAAGCCGGCGAGGCAACCGGCAACGTCGCGCCCATCCTCCGCAGAATCATTGCCTACGTGGAGGAAAAGCGCGAAATCCGGGCCAAGGTGCTGGGAAGTCTCGCCTATCCGGGCTTCATCGCCTTCATCGCCTTCGCCGTGGTTTTGTTCTTCCTGTTCTTCCTGCTCCCGCAAATCCAAGCTATGCTGGCACAACTGGGCGGGGAACTGAACGCCATGGCCAAGGTGTTGGTGTACGGTTCCGAGGGCGTCTTGAAGCTGGGCCCATTCGTCATGCTTGGCCTCGTTGTCTGGGCTCTCTTTGTCCTTCAGTGGAGCAAAACGGAAAAGGGTGGGCTCGCCGTATCCGCCGCCCTCTTGCGGGCCCCACTCGTCGGCCGTATCCTCTACAACTCCGAACTGTTCCAGCTCAACGGCCTGCTGTCCACCCTCGTTTCCAGTGGTATCGGCCTGACCGAAAACCTGCGCCTCTGCGAGCGGACCATCGGCAACATCTCCATGCGGGAGAAGTTTCGTTCCGCCCGAGCCCTCGTCAACGAGGGCAAGTCCCTTCCCGACGCCTTGCGCAAGTTCAAGTTCATGCCTCCCATGCAGTTGGACGTTCTGGACGTGGGGGAGCGTACCGGCCACCTTGCCCACAGCTTGGAGGAAATCGCCAAGGCCTTCCGGCTTGAACTCTCCCGTCGCATCAAGCGCATGACCACCCTCGTCACCGGTGGTGCCCTCGGGTTCGCTTTCGGGCTCGTGGCTCTTGTGGCCGCCTCCATCGTCACCAGTATCCTCCAAGTCTCCAACAGCCTCACCAACTAGCTCTTTCACCCCGTGCAAGCGTTCGTCCGACATCACGTCCTCCGTTTCCGCTTCGGCTTGCAGGCGTTGCTCATCTTCACCTTGGGCTTCGGTTGCGGAGACGAAGGAGAGGATGTCTCAGAAAAGAGAAGCGACGAAGGCGCCTTCGATCAGGTTGCGAAGGCCACCGAGGAGGGGCGCCACGTCTTCCCCGACGGCTCCACCTACGACGGCTCCCTCCTCGACGGCGAACCCCACGGGTACGGCGAAAGACGCTACCCGAACGAAGACGTCTTTGTGGGGCAGTTCAGGGAAGGCCGCTTTCACGGCCAAGGCATTTACCGCTACAAGGCGGACTCGACCCTCGATAACTACGACGGACACTGGAAAAGCAGCAAGCGGAGCGGGCACGGCACCCTTCACTTGGCGGACGGTTCCTACTTCTCGGGCGAATGGGAACGCGACGAGATGACCCACGGCGAGTACCGCTCCGCGGACGGCTCCGTCCTATCAGGAACCTGGCGAGGGGAGAGTCTGCAACGCGGTTCCCGGACCTTGCCGGACGGGGAAAGTTTCACGGGCACCTTCTCTTCCGACGGAACCTACATCGCCGGCTCTCTTACGCTGGCCGATGGTTCCCGCTATGTGGGCCCCTTCCTTGCTGGGCTCTATCACGGACACGGTTCGCTCATGCTTTCGGACGGAACCTCCTATGTCGGAGGCTTTGCCGAAGGATTGTTTTCGGGCCAAGGTTTGCTGGAGGAAGCGGACGGGCGGCGTTGTCTCGGCTCCTTTCACGCAGGCTTCCCCCACGGCGTATGCACTGAAGCTTTTCCCGACGGGGTGATTTACGCCGGCGAATGGAAAAACGGAGTCCGGTTCGGCAAGGGAAGTATAGATTTCGGGAACGGTACCGCCTACGTCGGAGAGTTTCAAGACGGCTTGGCCGTTGACGGCAGTTACCATCGGGGCGGCGGCGTCGTCACCCGTTCCTACCAATTGTCCGACGGTCAGTGGGCAGATCGGGCCGATTGAAGTTCCTCCAGTCCGTTCGCGGGCCGTGTTGAGTAGCGGGATTCAAGGGTTGCCAAGCCCCGTAAAAAGACCCAACCTTCTTGAAACTTTTTCATCAAAATGTCCGACGATCCTCCCTTCCTACTCAAATTCTGGGGT
>CAXGVD010000286.1:0-4347 GCA_964012695.1 uncultured Opitutia bacterium | reverse complement strand
ACCAGGCGAATCGCATCGCCGCAAGACGTCAACTTTCAAGCTGACGAAAAGGAGATCTTCAATGCAAGTACCTGTATTTGCCGACGAAGAGCAAACCGACTGGAAGCTCTGTTTCCTAAGGAAAAAAAAGCCCCCGTTTTCTCGATGACCTGGCAAACGCCGTCGAACACCTTCGGTCCACTTCCGAACACCACGCGGGCACCTTAGAGGACCAATTCATCTACAAAGCCCGCGCGGCCATTCAGGAGGAAAGCGTCACCGCCAGTCGGCTGGCCGCCAAGTGGGGCAAATCACTTCGATACCTAAGCAAAATACTCAAAGACCACGGCCAGGGGAACTTCACCTCAGACACCATGGTCGGCTAATGCAACTTCTCGGTAGCCGCAAGGAAATGAGCTTCCCATCCGCCGACGAACGCGGACCCGAGACAAGCTCCACACGCAAATAAGGCTAAACGGCTTTCCCTCCCCGCCCGCATTTGTTAGCGTAACACCCTTTTCAACTTATCTCGCCACCGCGACTCATGAAAATCGTACTCGCCTATTCCGGAGGACTGGACACGTCCGTGCTCGTCCACTGGTTCGCCAAGGAACAAAACGCCGAGGTCATCACCTACTGCGCCGACGTCGGCCAAGAGGAAGAACTCGACGGCCTGGAAGAAAAAGCCAAGGCCACCGGAGCCGTGGAACACCGAACGCTGGACATCGTGGACGAGTTCGCCTCGGACTTCATCTACCCCATGGTTCGAGCGGAAGCCGTCTATGAAAGCCAGTACATGCTAGGCACCTCTATTGCCCGACCCCTAATCGCCAAGGCCCAAATAGAAGTGGCCCGCGAGTTCGGGGCTAACGCCGTGGCCCACGGAGCCACGGGGAAGGGCAACGACCAGTGCCGCTTCGAACTCACCTTCGGTGCCCTCGCCCCCGACCTCAGCATCCTCGCCCCATGGCGCGACGCCGAGTTCCGGAAACGCTTCCCCGGTCGCTCCGAAATGATTCAATACTGCGCCGACAACGGTATAGACGTGGAGTCCTCTGCCTCCAAGCCCTACTCCATGGACCGCAACCTCTGGCACATCTCCTACGAGGCGGGCATTCTCGAAGACCCTTGGTTCGACCCCACCACCCCCGAGAACAAGGCAATGTACAAGCTCAGCGCGGACCCCGCCGACGCTCCCAACGAGCCGGAATACCTCGACCTCGACTTCGAACACGGTGACTGCGTGGCCCTCAACGGCGAAACCCTCAAGCCTTCGGACGTGGTGAAGCACCTCAACGCGCTCGGCGGCAAGCACGGCGTGGGCCGGGTGGACTTGGTTGAAAACCGCTTCGTCGGAATGAAAAGCCGCGGCGTGTACGAGACCCCCGGCGGCACCGTACTCCTCCACGCCCACCGCCAACTGGAAACTCTCACCATGGACCGGGAACTTATGGCCCTGCGGGATTCTCTCGTCCCCCGCTACGGTCAAATGGTGTACAACGGCTTCTGGTACGCCCCCGAACGCGAGGCCCTCCAAGCCCTCGTGGACAAAAGCCAAGAAACCGTCACCGGTTCCGTGCGCCTAAAGCTATACAAGGGCAACGTGACCACAGTGGGACGGAAGTCCCCCCTCTCCCTCTACGACGAAGACGTCGCCTCAATGGAAGGCGTCGAGTCCGACTACCAACCCGAAGACGCCGGAGGCTTCATCCGCCTGAACGCACTCCGCCTACGGGAACGCAACCGTAAACAAGGCTATCGAGGCTAGTGAAGCTCCTCCTCATAGACAACTTCGACTCCTTCACCTACAACCTCGTCCAGTACTTCGGCGAGTTGGGGGTGGAGCAGGAAGTGCATCGGAACGACGCCATCACCCCCGACGAAGCCCTCGCCCGAAACCCCGACGCCGTCGTCATCTCCCCCGGTCCCTGCGACCCCGATCGGGCGGGAGTGTCTCTCGCCATGATAGAGGCCTTCGCAGGCCGCAAGCCCATCCTCGGCGTCTGCCTCGGTCACCAGTGCATGGCCCAACACTTCGGCGGAAAAGTCATCCGAGCGGACCGGCTCATGCACGGCAAGACCTCCCCCGTAGAGCACGAAGAAAGCGGCCTTTTCGCCGGCCTCCCCAACCCCTTCGAAGCCACCCGCTACCACTCCCTAGTTGTGGCCCCCGAAAGCCTGCCGGACTGCCTCCGCGTTACTGCCCGGGCCGATGACGGAACCATCATGGGCCTCCGCCACCAAGAACTTCCCCTCCACAGCGTACAGTTTCACCCCGAATCCCTAGCCACCGAAAAAGGCATATTAATCTTGAAAAACTTCCTTTCTTTCCGGTAGAAAATATCCCCCGACGCGGGAGCGTCTCAAACAACTGGAAAATGCGTTGTCCAAAGTGTTCTTCGGAGAACTCGAAAGTTCTCGAAACTCGTGGCGGGAAGACGATGGGGATTCGTCGCCGACGCAAGTGCCTGGACTGCTCGCACCGCTACTCCACTATAGAAGAGGTCCTGCGGGAGGACTTGGCCGTGGTAAAGCGAGACGGACGCCGAGAAAACTTCGACCGGGCCAAGCTCGCCAACTCCCTCCGCCGGGCCCTCCACAAGCGCCCCGTGGATGCCGAGCAGGTCGACGCCCTCCTCTCGGAAGTGCTCCGGCGCATCGAAAACGAGTTCGACCACGAGGCCCCTGCCAGGGCCATTGCGGACACCCTCATGCAGCGACTCCGCAACGTGGACGAGACGGCATGGTTGCGCTACGCCAGCTTCTACGAGGACTTTCAAGACCTTTCACGATTCGCGCGGGAAATCGTAAACTTAAAAAGTGGTGCAGAAGGTGACTAAAAAGGGAAGCGTAAGACACAAGCACACACAGAAGACCGACGACTACGAGCGCCTCACCCACCTTAACGCGCTCGTATCAATGCTGGGCGGCGAAACCAGCCCCGAGGAAGTAGCCCACCTCAACGTCGCTCTCCGCTTTCTCCGGGAAAACGCCCCCGAACCCGAGATGCCCCCCGGTTCCTTCGCACACTGCGTCACGCAAGTCGTGCGCTTTCACGACCCCGCCGAAAACCTCTTCCACCACATCCTCTGGGACGCCCGCGACGCCGAGACCTCTCCCCTATGGATTCGGGCCGAAGCCCTCGAACACCTGAACCCGCTGCGCTCCCACCCCAACGCCCTCCTCATCGTCTCCGGCCTACGCAACGCCTGCCTTCCTCCGCGCCGCCGTAGCACCCCCCGCCGGCAAGGCGCCTATCGCGAAGCCATGTCCATCATCGAATCCCTCGCGGCCCAACAAGCCGAACCCGACCAAAGCCTCTCCGTGCTCTTCATTTGAAGGACGGCGGGACGCACTCGGACGGTCTCTCCCGCAAAGATGACAGAATATCGCCGCACTACTGCGGGACGGATTAGACACAGCATGCGGCCTGTTACTTCGCCATTTTCGCCCTACTCCTCGGCATTCGGGTAGCTCCCCAACCACTTGACGAAGGGGCAGCTCTCCTCCAGTTGGGCGATGGCCGCTGCAGCCGCCTCGTCCTCCTGGTGCCCGATAAAGTCCACGAAGAAATAGTAGTCCCATGGCTTCAGCCGACTGGGCCGGGACTCGATCTTGCAAAGGTTCAGGCCGCGGGAGGCAAACGGCTCCAAGGCGTCCTGCAAAGCCCCCGCCTTGTCCGCGAGGGAGAAGACTAGACTCGTCTTGTAGGCCACATTCTCGCGTCGGGCGAGTGGTTTACGGGCAACTACGAGGAAACGAGTTACATTGTCTTTCCGGTCCTGAATCGCTTCCCCGACGCAAGGCACGTCGTAAAGACGCCCCGCGAGGCTACTCGCAATGGCGGCAGTCCCCGGAGCCTCCTTCGCCGCCCGAGTCGCTTCCGCCGTGCTGGTGGCGTGAACGAGCCGAGCCCCCGGCAGGTTGCGGCGGAGCCATTCCCCGCACTGGGCGAGGGCCTGGTCCTTGGAGGAAACGGTTTCGATTTCCTCAAGTGGAGAAACGGAAAAGAGATGGTGCTCGATGCGAAGGTAGGTCTGGGCGATGATCGTCAACTCCGTCTCAGCCAGAAGGTCGAGGGAACGGTTAACCGCGCCCTCCGTCGAGTTTTCCACGGGCACCACGCCGTAGTCACACTCCTCCCGCTCCACCGCCCGAAAGACGTCGGGGATGTCCGCCAGAGCCTTGTAGCAAAGCGACGAACCGAAATTCTTCATCGCCGCCTGTTGCGTGAAAGTGGCCTCGGGTCCGAGGTAGCCTATCACCAACTCCTTCTCCAAGGCGATGGAGGCGGAAATCACCTCTCGGTAAAGAACATGAAGGGAGGCCGACTCTATCGGCCCCTCGTTGAGTTGCTCCACCTTGCGG
>CAXGVD010000285.1:0-4361 GCA_964012695.1 uncultured Opitutia bacterium | reverse complement strand
GGACGGAAGGCCGAGGTCGAGGAGCCGCCTTTCGGTGGAGGCCGAGGAGGTCCGGACGAAGGCCGCCTCTCGCAGTTTGCGGGAAAGAAGCCAGTCGCCCCGACTCCGAAAGACGTCGTAGGCGTGAGCCCCGAAGGAGAACTCGATGCCGACGAGCTTCTTGAGGGCGAGCGCGGCGGTGGCGGGCATGGTGGCCCAGACCGCGTGGCAGAGACGAAAGCCCCGACGACGAAAGGACTCGGCCCGAACGAGAGCAAAACCGAGGGCGAGAAAGGTTTCGTTCCAGTTTTGCAAGCTCGGGCAGGGGCGACTCCACAAGTCGTATAGGATTTCGCGAAAGGCGACGGGGCGGCGGCAGGCCCAGTACGGAAGCCACCACGCCAAGCTCCACAGCTCGCGAAGGCGGAACCGTTCCACAGGGCGGCCTTCGAAGGCGGGAGCGCCCTTCCAGATGGAAAAGGGAGCGACCTTCGCTCCCAGTCCCCACAAGGCCCTCAATTCACGACGGACGAAGGTTTCCGTAGGGCGCGGAAAGGTGGCGTAGAGGAAGGCGACTTCGGGGGTTTGGGCGGCGGAGGAACCGTTTGCGCCCGTTTCGTTTCCGGCGGGGCCGCCCACGGTTCGGAAAGGAGAAGAAGAAAAGCGCGACGGCGCCTCAGTCGGCGACTGGCTGACGAGCGGAGGAAGCGGGGACGGCTTCGGGTTTCAGGCCCGTGCGGGAGTGTCCGGAGCCGTTGGAGCCGGCGGTGGATCTGGGCAAGGATTCCTTGGCGCCGGAAGAAGCGCCGGCGACTTGGGCGGAACCGCCCACCACGGGATAGTAGTCGTAGGTGAGCTTTATTTCCTCGGCGGAGGCGGTCTTGTCCTCACCCACCTTGATTTCGCCCTCGAACACGGCCAAGGGGTGACGCATGAGCTTGGGAGTGACGCGCATTTCCAAAACGTCTCCCGGCTTGCACTTGCGGCGGCATTTAACTCCGTCGCAGGAAGCGAAGAAGATGGAATCCGGACGCACCGGACCTTCCACGGGCCCGTGCTTGCCCTTAAGCAAGGAAAAGACGCACAACTGGCCGAGGGCCTCGATCATGATGGAGGCGGGAAAGACGGGGTTGCCCTTGAAGTGGCCTTCGAGGAAGGTTTCGTTCCCAGTAATGCGGTAGGAGCAAGTAGCGATGTCGCCGTCGATGGTGACGGCTTCGAGAAAGAGAAACGGCTCGCTCTGTGGCATGATGGCGGCCACTTCCTCTATGCGGTAGGTCTTGGCCCGCTCGGGAGGTTTCTCACCTTTCACCTTGGCGTCTAAGTACGCCTTCACGTCGCCCAATGTGCGCAGATCCCGCAATTCTTCATTGTCTATGCTGAGCTGGAGGGTCTGCTCAACCATCATGACGATTTCCAGCATGGTGAGGGAATCAACACCAAGGTCCTCGTAAAGACGGACGGAATCATCACCTTCCCCGAGGGCTTCCTTCTGCTCCGGCTCCAAGTGGCGCTCGATTATGCCGAGCACGATGACGGGCACCTGCAGGACGTCCTTATGAGCCCGAAAGGCGAGCGCAGCCTCGAAAGTTCCTTCGGGGCAACGTTTGAGCAACTCCCGAAGTTCCTCCGTCTCGGGAGCCGATTGGGCGGCTTGACTCATCACAAAAGCCTTGAGCCAAAGCCAAAAAGGGGTTTTTCACAAGCACAAACCAAAGGACGCCCGCGTTAGGCGTCGATAGAAACGACCCAGGTTTTCTCAACCAATCCACACGAAATGGGAGACGATTCCACGGCGACCAAACCGGTCATTCTCACCTGCGCCCAGCCCACGGGCAGGCTCACTCTCGGCAACTACTTGGGGGCCGTACGAAACTGGTCCGCCATGCTCGACGACTTCGAGTGCTACTTCGGAATCGTGGACATGCACGCCATCACCACGCCCTACAAGCCGGCGGACCTCCGCCGCAACGTGTTGGAATGCGCCGCCCAGTACGTGGCCTGCGGGCTGGATCCCGAGAAGTGCCACCAATTCGCCCAGTCCCACGTGGTCGGGCACACGGAACTAGCCTGGGTCCTTACCTGCCTCACCCCCATCGGCGAACTCCAGCGCATGACCCAGTTCAAGGACAAGGTGGCCAAACTTGGGTTCAAGACCGAACCCGAGCAGGAAGGCGATGGCTCGGGCGACCTCAAGTTCACTCACTCGGGAGCGCGGGCCCAGGCCTCCGTGAACGCCGGCCTGCTCTGCTATCCCGTCCTCATGGCGGCCGACATCCTTCTATACAACGCAGACCGCGTACCCGTGGGCGAGGACCAGCGCCAACACCTCGAACTCTGCCGCGACCTCGCCGAACGCTTCAACCGCACTTACTCCGACACCTTCACCGTCCCCGCTCCCTACGTTCCCGAAACGGGCGCCCGCGTCATGTCCCTCACCGACCCCACCCGGAAAATGTCCAAGTCCGACGAAAACGAACGGGCCACCCTCTTCATCCTCGACGAACCCGACCGCATTCGCAAAAAAATCGGCTCCGCCGTGACCGACTCCGGCTCCGAGGTGAAGGCCGCTCCGGACAAGCCCGGCGTCTCCAACCTCCTGGCCATCCACTCCGCCCTCTCCAGAGAAACCATCCCCGCCCTCGAAGAAAAGTTCGTGGGCTCAAACTACGGAACCTTCAAGACGGAAGTGGCGGAAATCGTGGTCGAGACCCTCCGCCCCGTACGGGAAAAGTACCACCAACTCATCGAGGACAAGACCTACCTCCAAAACGTCCTCCGCGACGGAGCCGCCGCCGCCCAACGCCGAGCCTACAAAATCCTCTCCAAAGTCCACCGCAAAGTAGGCTTCCCCGAAAAACCCCGCTGAACCACGCGCCCCTTCCCGCCTTTCCCGCTTTCCGCTTTCAACAAACGCCATGGACGACGAACCCGCCCCCTACCCCTCCGCCCTCGTGAAGTGGCCCTTCTACGCCTCCTCCATCTTCATCATTGGCTTCGTCCTCTTCTTCGCCCTCAACCGCGAAGCAGACGACCCCATGGACCAATGGCAACTCGCCACCTGCGTACTCTCCACCGCCCTCGCCTCCATTCTGTTCTTCTTCCCATTCCTACTCGAAAAGTTCCTCGACCTCTCCCTCAACCCCTCCGCCGACCGAGAAGAGCAACTCATCCAAAAAATCTACTTCGAAATCAAGGAAGCCCGTGACGACCTCGCCGCCTTGGGCGTCAAAATCGAAAAAACCCCGGGACTCGTCGAAAAAGTCGTGGGAAGCGCCGTAACCGATGCCCTTCCAAACGACGACGCCGCCTTCACCGAGACAGTCAAATTAGGAACCGAACTGGACGGACTCCGCAAAGAAATCGCCGAACGCCTCGACGCCCTCCTTCCCCGCCTTGAAGCCGCCGCCGCGCCCCCGAACAACGCCGAAGCCCTAGACGAAATCACCGACGCCCTAGACGCCCTCCGCGAACGCCTCGACGAAACCTTCTCCGCCGTCCAATCCTTCAAACCCCGCAAACGGTCACGGAAACAAGCTGCCAAGGAAGCCGAAACCTCCGAACCCGAAATACCCGAACTCGAAATACCAGAACCGGAAACACCCGAACCCGAACTGGAAAAAGCGCCGCCCCTCTCACCGGAGCCGAAAGAGGAACCCGAAGCTGAACAAGTGAATGATCCCCAGCCGGAAGAGGCGCCCGAAACCGAAGAAACCCCCGAAGCCCCATCCGACGAAGACGAACTCGAAACCCTCCTCGACACAGACGACGCCCACGCTCCCGAACTACAGGAACCGGACCAGGAACAAAAACAAGAACCTCTCACCGAAGCCGGCGAAGAACCCATCCCCGACCCCGCTTACACCAACGAACCGGAACCCGAGCCCCTGCCCGAACCCGAACCGGAAGAAGAAACCGAAGAAGACGACCTCCCCGACCCCGACGAAACCCTCCGCAAAGTGGACGCCATCCTAGCAGAAACCTCACCCGGCGGCGCCGGCCCCTCTCGAGCAAAGAAACCGAAAGAACCCGCACAAGCCCCTGCCTCCGCCCCGGGCGGCGCCACCTCCGTCGTCGCCAACGTCATGATCGGCATCGGCAACAAACCCTTCGTGCGTGGTGAAGGACCCGGCCTCGACTGGGACAAAGGCGAACCCATGAACTTCGTAGAACTGGGCAAATGGGCGTGGTCCCCGCCCGACAAATCCGCCCCCCTCACCATCCAAATCTACCGCAACGACGAACAACCCGACTCCACCGGAAAACACCAAGTACAGCCCGGACAAAAATTCGAAATCACACCCGAGTTCGAGGACTGAGTACCATACCCAGTCTACGGAGCCCTAAACATCGGCAAGCCAAATCGCACTGGTTGTCCGTCC
>CAXGVD010000284.1:0-4374 GCA_964012695.1 uncultured Opitutia bacterium | reverse complement strand
GGCTCCGGTCAACTTGGCCGCCTCCTCCGCCCGAAGCATGGAACCGAAAAAACGGTTGAAGAGGTCGCGGACACGGGAGTTGCGGAAGCGGACGCGCTCCACGAGGAGGGAAAAGGCGAGCAAGACGCCCAGCAGGCAGGAGACGGCGGGAGCCGAAAGCTTAGAAGTGGCCGGCCCGTAAAAAATGGCGGCGGGCAGAATGACGGCAAGCCCGTGTAGGAGCTTGCGGTTGATTTCCTCGGAACTAAGGCTCATCGAGGGGGAGTAAGTTCGAACCGAAGGGAAGAGCGGGAACTAGAAGTCGAAGGTCGCTTGGTCTTTGGGAGCGGCGGCGGTTTTTTTAGGGGGGCCTTTTCCTCGCTGTTTAGAGACATCTTCGGCGGGTGCGGCGGCGGGTTCCTTGGCGGAAGGCTTGGTTTCTTCCGGGGCGACCTTTCGGGGCGCGGCGGGCTTTGCCGCAGGCTTGGGGGCATTCTTCTTGGTAGGGGCGGCTGTTTGTTTCTTTTCTTCATCGCCTTCGGCCCGAGGGGCGTTGACGACACGGTCCACCTTGTGGGCGGTGAGGGTAGAGCCTTTGGCTGCTCGGCCTTGGAGGTCAAGCCAGCCGAAATCGAACTCGATGATCTTTTCCTTCACACGCTTGAGGTCGGGGTCAAGGTGGACGAGCACGTTGCTGTTCTTGTCTTCTGAATCGTGAACGGCAAAGAAGAAGATGCGGGACTTGGAGTGGGGCTTGAAAAGGTTGTATTCCTTGTCGCGGGTGACGCCGCCGGTTTGGAACTTCTTGGCGTAGAGACGTCCGCTTTTGCCGTCTCGGTACACCATGTTGTAGGTCTTGTTTTCGTCCCGGCGGAAGATGGCGACGCGGATGGGGGACTTGCCGACGAACATTTTTTCGGCGATTTTCATGACCTTCATGGAACCGTCCTTGCCGAAGACGATGACGTCGTCGAGGTTGGAGCATTTCTCGATGGCTTCGTCCTTCTTGAGGGCGTAACCGGCGAAACCGTCCTTGCGGTTGAGGTAAAGGGTTTCGTTTGCGACGACGACCTTGGAGGCGACGATTCGGTCGAAGGCGAGAAGTTCGCCGTCCTCGTCGCGAAGGATTTCGGTGCGCCGTTCGCGGGTTTTGCCGTAGGTCTTCTTGAGTTCCTTGAGGTAGCGTATGGCGTACTTTGTGAGAGAGGCGAGGTTGCGTTCGACCTCCGCAATGTCGTCCTCGAAGGCCTTGATTTGCTCGTCGGCTCTGAAGGTGTCGTACTTGGAGATGCGCTTGATGCGGATTTCGAGGAGGCGGAGGACGTCGTCTTGGGTGATTTCGCGATGGAAGAGGTTTTTGTAGGGGGCGAGCCCCTTGTCCACGGCGGCAATGACGCCTTCCCAAGTTTCTTCCTTCTCAATGTCGCGGTAGATGCGTTTCTCGATGAAGATTTTTTCAAGTGAGGCGAAGTGCCACTTTTCTTGGAGTTCGCCGAGGCGGATTTCGAGTTCCTGGCGGAGGAGGTCACGGGTACGTTCGGCGGCGTTCTCTACGAGGTCGTGAACGGAGAGGAACTGGGGTTTATTGTCGTGTATGACGCAAGCGTTGGGAGCAATGGAGACCTCGCAGTCAGTGAAGGCATAGAGGGCGGGGAGAGCGTCCTCAGCGGCGACGGTGGAGGGAAGGTGCACGAGAATTTCGACGAATTCGGCGGTGTTGTCCTCGATTTTGGAGATTTTGATTTTGCCTTTGTCGTTAGCGGAGAGGATGGAGTCGATGAGGGAGACGGTAGTGACGCCGTAGGGGATTTCAGTGATTTTGAGAAGGTGCTTCTTCACCTTTTCGAGGCGGGCGCGAACGCGGAGGCGTCCGCCCCGGGCGCCTGCTGCGTAGTCCGTACAATCGGCGATACCGCCTTGGAGGAAGTCGGGGAGAAGGATGAAATCCTGTTTACGCAGGGAGCAGATGAGGGCGTCGATGATTTCGTTGAAGTTGTGCGGGAGTATTTTCGTAGAGAGTCCTACGGCAATGCCTTCCGCGCCTTGGGCGAGGAGGAGGGGGAACTTGGTGGGGAAGGTGACGGGCTCCTTGTTGCGTCCGTCGTAGGAGGCAGCCCAGGTGGTAACTTTGGGGGAATAGATGACTTCGAGGGCGAAGGGAGTGAGACGAGCCTCAATGTAGCGGGAAGCGGCGGCGGAGTCCCCCGTGAGGATGTTACCCCAGTTGCCTTGGGTGTCGATGAGGAGTTCCTTTTGGCCGATTTGGACCATGGCGTCCCCGATGGCGGCATCTCCGTGGGGATGGTACTGCATGGTGTGGCCGATGACATTGGCCACCTTGTTGTAGCGACCGTCCTCCTTCTCCCGCATGGAGTGGAGGATGCGGCGCTGGACGGGCTTGAGCCCGTCATCGGCGTGGGGGACGGCGCGTTCGAGGATGACGTAGGAGGCATAGTCGAGAAACCAGTCGCCGTACATGTCGTCGACATAGATGGCGTCGTCCTCGCGGTCGGGCGCGTCACCATTGGCGAGGGCCTCGGGGTCGAAGCGCTTACTCTCGGGTGGTTTATCCTCCGCGACTTCGAGTTCCGCTTCAAGGCCGGGTTTCGCGTCCTCTCCGGCGGGCTCCTTGGCGGAGGCCGCGGGCTCGGGATTTTCGTCGGAGGATTCCGCCTCGCTTTCGGGGTCTTGGTCTTTGGAATCGTTGTCTGAGATGGCCATGTGTCCGGCGGAGCCCTTACCCGATTACGTACGTTTTCAAAAGTGTTCGAAGCGCGGGAGGGGTCAGGCGGCTTCGCTTGCGGTTTCCTTAGCGGGGGTTTCGGCGGCGATGCGGGCGGCGGAGGTCACGGTAGAGGCCTCGGCTTCCGCGTTTTCCTCCTCTTCCACCACGTCCACCTCAAAGCGAAGGTTTCGGATGATGTACTCCTGCCTGTCAGGGGTGTTCTTGCCCATGAAGAACTTGAGCATTTCCTTGACGGACTCCTGAGCATCGAGGCGGACGGGATCCAGCCGAATATCTTCCCCGATGAAGTGCTTGAATTCGTCGGGGGAGATTTCGCCAAGACCCTTGAAACGAGTGATTTCCGCCTTCTTGCCAAGCGTCTTGAGGGCGGCCAGGCGTTCAGCTTCGTCGTAGCAGTAGAGGGTAGCCTTTTTGTTGCGAACGCGAAAAAGGGGGGTCTGGAGGACAAAGAGGTGGCCTTCGCGAATGAGTTCGGGGAAGAACTGGAGGAAGAAGGTGATGAGGAGGAGACGGATGTGCATGCCGTCCACGTCGGCGTCGGTGGCTATGACCACCTTGTTGTAGCGGAGGTCTTCCAAGTCGTTCTCGATGCCGAGGGCGGCTTGAATCAGGTTGAATTCCTCATTCTCGTACACGACCTTTCGGGTGAGCCCAAAAGTGTTGAGCGGTTTGCCCTTGAGGCTGAAGACGGCTTGAACGTGCACGTCTCGGGCCTTGGTGATGGAACCGCTGGCGGAATCGCCTTCAGTGATGAAGAGCGTGCTTTCGAAACGACGCTTGTCTTTGGAGCAAAGGTGGCCGCGGCAATCTCGGAGCTTGCGGTTGTGGACCTTGCTCTTCTTGGCACGCTCCTTGGCCAGTTTCTGAATGCCCTTGAGCTCCTTGCGCTCGCGCTCAGAACGCTGGATTTTCTCCTGCATGGCCTCCGCCGTCTCGGGGTGCTTGTGCAGGAAGTTGTCTAATTTCTCCTTGAGAAAGTTGCCGATGAAGAGGCGTACGCTCTCACCCTCGGGAGACATAGTTAGGGAGCCGAGCTTAGTCTTGGTCTGGGACTCGAAGACGGGCTCTTGCACCTTGACGCTGATGGCCGCCACAATGCCCCCGCGGACGTCCCCGGGCTCGTAGTTCTTCTTGGTGAACTCCCGAATGGTCTTAACGATAGCCTCGCGGAAGGCGGCTTGATGAGTCCCTCCCTGCGTGGTGTGCTGGCCGTTGACGAAGGAGAAATACTCCTCGCCGTACTGATCAAGGTGAGTGAACGCCACCTCGATGTCGTTCCCTTCCAAGTGAACGATGGGATAGAGCGGTTCCTCGGAAATGTTTTCCGTGAGCAAGTCCTTGAGCCCATCCTTGGAGCGGAAGCGCTTGCCGTTGTACTTGATGGTTAGCCCCTTGTTCAGGTAGGAGTAGTAGCGCATCATCCGCTCCACGTATTCGTTGCGGTAGCGATACTTCTTGAACATGGAGCCATCCGGCGTAAAGCGGATGAAGGTGCCGTTCTCCTCGGCGGACTTCTTGTTCTTGCGGTCCTGGGACTTGACGTCTCCGCAAGCGAACTCGATGCGCCGGGTTTACCCTTCGCGGTGGGCCTGTAAGTCGAAGGTGGCGGACAGGGCGTTGACGGCCTTGATACCCACACCGTTCAAGCC
>CAXGVD010000283.1:0-4384 GCA_964012695.1 uncultured Opitutia bacterium | reverse complement strand
ATTCGTTACCTTAAAGCCCAACCTTTTGCCAACTTCGTTAACAATGTCCTGAAGGGCAAGGCCACTGTCTGTGAAGCTTTTACTAAGGCATTTATCCGTGTGGTCATTTAAACTTTCGCTCGGAACATAAGACAAAAGTTCTCTCAATTGGTTTGAAGTATCCGAATCATCCCGGAGCTTACCATCGCCGGACATGGCAATTATTTGATCAATGGACTTTCCTTCGAGAAAGTCGGGCTTTTCCCTGTAAAGATCTGCGGTAGTTGTAGACATTTATAATCTTCAATGCGTTAAGAATACCCTAGTCAGTGCCTGTGGAAATCAAGAATCTGGGTTAACGCTCCAGCTTGGGGAGGGTAATGGGTTTGGAGGCGTCGAGGGTCTTGGCGGGGCGTTGCTCGGAGCCGGGTTCGCCTTCGTTGCCCAGGGTGGTGACGGCTTGGGCGGCGAGTTTCTTCATTTGGGCCATGACCTCGGGGTTGTCGGCTTGGAGGTCGGTGGTTTCGGCGAGGTCGGTCTTGAGGTTGACGAGTTTGCCGGGGCGTCCGCGTCCCTTGCTTTTCGGGGTGGTCCAGTTGGGGTGGGTGGCGTCCAGGGGGAGGTGCCATTTCCAGTCGCCCGCGCGGATGGCTTGGAGCTGGCGGCGACGGTAGTAGTAGAAGGCTTCGTGGGGGGAACGGGCCCCGGATTCGGCAAAAAGGAGGGAGCGGACATCGCGGCCGTCGATTTTGCGTTCGGGAGGCTTGGCCCCCGCAAGGGCGGCGAAGGTGGGGAAGAGGTCCATGGTGGTGGCGAGTTCGGAACAGGTGGAACGGGCGGGAATTCTGCCGAGCCAGCGGACGAGCATGGGGACGCGCATGCCACCCTCCATGGTGGAGCCCTTAGCCCCGGCGAGAGGTTTGTTGGAGCCGCCGTTGCGGCCGTTGGAACCGTTGTCGGAGGTGAAAAGGACGAGGGTGTCGGCGGCGAGGTCGAGCCGGTCAAGGGCATCGAGGATATCGCCCGTAGACGCGTCGATTTCCTCCACGGTGTCGCCGTAGCGTCCGTTGGCGCTCTTGCCGTGAAAGTCCTTGGAGGCGAAGAGGGGCAGGTGGGGAAAGGTGTGGGGAAGGTAGAGGAAGAAAGGCTTGTTTCGCTTTTTGGCTTCGGCGAGGAAGGCGACGGCTTGCTCGGTGTAGCGCTTGGTGAGGGTGGCTTGGTCGGCGGGGGCCTCGATGACCTTGCCTCCTTGGACAAGGGGAAGGGGCGGGTCGCCTCGTCTGCGGCTTTGCATGTCATTGGAGTAGGGGATGCCGTAGTAGTGGTCGAAGCCGTGGGCGGTGGGGAGGTGGGGAGGTTGGTCGCCGAGGTGCCACTTGCCGATGCAGGCGGTGGCGTAGCCGACGGAGCGGAGGGCTTCGGGGAGGGTGAGTTCGTCCGGATGGAGTCCGCGGCGGCTGCGGGGAATGAGGACCCAGTGGCCCGTGAAGTCCTCGTGCATGCTCACTCTGCGGGCGTAGCACCCGGTCATGAGGCTGGCCCGGGAGGGGGTGCAGACGGGGGAGGAGGAATAGAAGTCGGTGAACTTCATGCCTTGGGCGGCGAGGGAATCTATGCGCGGGGTGCGGTTCTTGGCGGAGCCGTAGCAACCGAGGTCTCCGTAGCCGAGGTCGTCGCAGAAGATGACGATGAAGTTGGGCTTTTCGGTTTTTGAAAACCCGAACGGGAGTGCACACAACAGGCACGAAATAATTAGAGCGAGGAGGCAGATCCACTTAGTCATGGGGCGCAGTAAAATTGAGCTTAACTCACTTCGCCCAGGCGGGGACTTTTCCGTCTCCCGTTTTTTTACCAGCTAGAACCCAGGATAGGTTGAAGCAGGCGACTTTGGAACCGCCGCTGGTTTCGTAGTGTAGATAGGCTTTGCCTTCCGTCTTGGTGCCGGGGCGGCCGGAGGTGATGGAGGAGTAGGCGAAGCGGGCGGGTTCGGCGAGGCGCTTGAGGGGCCAGGTCTTGCCGCCGTCGAAGCTGGCCCAGACGGTGCCTTTGTCCCGACCTCCCCCGCTATCGCAGTTGGTGTAGAGGAGGACGTCTCGGTCCTTGACGGGGAGGCGGGTGAGGCCCCCCATGCAGCCGTAGTTGGTACTTTGGGGGCCGTCGGGCAGAATTTCACAGATGGAGAAGTCGCGCCAAGAGTGCCCTCCGTCGTCGCTCCATGCGTGCCAGCGTCTGCGTGGGTTGGCACCTTCCTCGGCCCAGTGACGGCGGGTATTGTAGTAGACGGTGCCGTCGGCCAGTTCGGTCAGGGTGGCCTCGCCGGTTCCGTTGGCGGGGAAGGGATCGGAGGTAAGCCAGGTTTTGCCGCCGTCGTCGCTGTAAATGGCGTTGGTATAGTGTTCCGGCCATTTGCTGCGGTGGTTTTGCCCTGCGTACCAGCGTGAGGGACGCAGGAGGCGGCCGGCATGTTTGCCGTGGCGGAGTGTGACGCCATGTTCGTTCATGTGGTAAGAGGGGAGATTGCCTTTGGAGTCAGGCTTGATTTCGGCGTCGAAGGCAGCCCAGGTCTTGCCGTGGTCCGTGCTTCGATATAGGGTCAGCGGGGCTGGGGGATGGCGTTCCTCCACGAAGGCGAAGATTTCCCCGTTGCGTTCGTTCACGGTTACGCCGCCGCCCATGAAGCCTTTGCCGACTAGTATGGGTTCGCCCCAAGTTTCGCCACCGTCTTCGCTACGCTTGACGACGACGCCGTTCCAGACGGCGAGGACGGAACCGTCCATGGCCACGACGACGTTAGGGAAGCGTCCGCCCCGGTGGACGGGCTTGACGTCAAAGGCGGGCTCGCCGAGGAAGGGTTCGAGAGGCCCTTCGAAAGTCGGGTTCACCCGAGCTTGAACTTGAGCCGCAAGGGAGGCGGCGAAGGCGAGAAGGAAGGGGCGCAGGATGGACATCGGGCTCATGAGGCTTTCTCCATGTTCGAGTTGACTTATTTATTGGAAACGGGCGGGGAATTCGTCTTCGGCAACCAGCGGGCGAGACGTTTCTTGACTGAAGCGAGTTCGGGCTTGTCCGCCAAGTTGGTAAATTCGTCGGGGTCGGTTTGGTGATCGTAGAGTTGCTCCGCGCCATTGGGGTGGCGGACGAAGCGGTAGCGTTGGCCGCGAACGGCGTGATTGTTACGTCCCCAAGTGGTTACAGCGGGCCGCTCCCTATCCGCCTTCGGGTTGCGCAGGAGCGGGACGAGGCTATGGCCGTCGAGATCGTTCCGGCTCTTCAGGCCGCAGAGTTCGTTCAGGGTCGGGTATAAGTCGAGCAAGTTGACGGGACGGTCGCAGACGGAACCCGATTTGGTCACGCCGGGTGAAAAAATGATGAGCGGCACGCGCGTGGACTCCTCGAACAGAGTGAATTTTTCCCACTGTTGTTTTTCGCCAATGTGCATGCCGTGGTCCGACCACAAGGCGACGATGGTGTCCTTGGCATGAGGACTCTCGTCCAGAGCGTCGAGGAGGCGTCCGACCTGTGCGTCGGCAAAGCTGACGGAGGCGAGGTATCCGCGCACGGCGCCGCGCCACTCGTCGTTCTCCAGCAGCCATTTGTGCCAGGACTTGCGGATCCCAGCGTGGCCGCGGGGAGGTACGTCGTCCAAGTCGCCTTCCTTGATTTTGGGGAGAAACACGTCCGGGACGGGATAGAGTTCGAAGTATTTGGTGGGCGCGTACCAGGGAATATGCGGTCGGAAAATGCCGACAGCGAGAAAGAAGGGATTGCGGTGCGGTTTGGCCAGCTCCCGGACGGCCCAATCGACGACTCTGTGGTCGGCTGTGTCGGCCTCGGGTTGGTCGTCGGGGGCCCAGTCGAAAAAGTGCGGAGGACGGCCTTCGAGGGACTTGCCGACGGCGATGGGCTTGGAATAAAGGTAGCCGTTTTCTCCCCGCTTGGCCTGGGAGGCCTTGGGCCAAAGGGGAGCGGGCATGGGGTCCTCGGCCGAAGGCCAGTAGCGGTCCCAGAGCTTGGCCTCGTTCTGTTGCTTGCCGTAGCCGCCGGTTATCCAAGAGAGAGCATGAAAAATTTTGCCGCCGCCGTAGGCCTCGTAGCCGCCCGCCCGAAAATGCTCTGGCAGGGTCACGGCATTGGCCAAACGGGGGCTCCGGCGCCAGTCCTGCCCGTTGTTGTAGACGCCCGATGAGGACGGTGCCACGCCTGTCATCACGGCCACGCGCGAAGGATTGCAGGCGGGAGCGGCACAGTGGGCGTTGGTGAAGAGAACCCCCCGGGCAGCCAACCTGTCCAGGTTCGGGGTGTGGACGCCCTTGCGCCCGCCCATACAGTTGACCCAGTCGTTGAGGTCGTCCACGGCGACGAAAAGAACGTTCGGCTTGCCCGCGGCTTGCGAGCCGGAAAACCC
>CAXGVD010000282.1:0-4384 GCA_964012695.1 uncultured Opitutia bacterium | reverse complement strand
ATCCCATCATCCAGCCGCTCAGTCGGTTCCCCCTCTGGCCAAGACAACCAGCAGATGTTACCCGCCGACCCGTAACGGCGGGCCGCACCCGCCTCTTCACAAAAGCCATCCAGCGCAAGGATTCGGTCTGGCGTTACGGGAACCTTCAACAAAGCAGCTCCCTGCTCAGACCACCCGAATGCTACTGCCTCTCGCCAAAACTTCTCCGCTTCCTCTTCTTCCAAAACTTTACCCTTTACGCCTATTTCCTTCAACACACGCTGTGCCCGTTGCGGAATGGCCGCATTCGTTCCGCCAAAACGCGCTAAGGTACAACCGGATTCAAGCAATTCCACCGCATCCGGTTCGAGACGAGACCGGATTATTTTCGTCGATACCTCAAGCCCCACCGCCAAAGAGTCACATTCAAAACGAACAGTGGCAAATGTCTCGGGTTTTGGAAAAACCTTAAAAGTAAGCTGCGTAAAGACACCGTAATTTCCCAAACTGCCCACCAAAAATTTTGGGAGGTCGAAACCTGCGGCATTTTTCACTACCTTTCCTCCTCCTCTCAAAATACGACCCTCTCCATTTACAAAAGTTAGGCCGATTAAAAAGTCCCGAATTCCTCCATAACGCAACCGTCCTGGGCCATTCAGACCAGACGCCACCATTCCTCCCAAAGTAGAGCCCTCGTCCACGAAGGGCGGGTCGAACGGCAAGTACTGCCCGTGGTCCTCCAGCATCTTCCGAATTGTCGAAATCGGCGTGCCAGCTCGAGCGCTGAAAACATATTCCCCGGGTTCGTACTCTATAACCCCCTCGACCTTTCGCAGGCTCAACCTATCACACAAAGGTGCTTCCGCGCCACCAGGCAGGCAGCGCTTCGTCCCACCGCCCACAAAATGAAGGCGTCGCGAGGACCGCACCACTTCGGCCACTTCTTCCGTCGTAGAGGGTGATGAGGTCATTCTCTGGAAATCACCCCCTCCTTTTCCAAAGGATGCAACCCGTACAATGACAACGAGGGAGCTTCGCCGGAAGGAAACATTTTGCCGGGGTTGGAAATCTCATTACCATCAAAAGCGTGCCTCACTTGCTTCATGAAAAACATCTCGTCTTGCGAAAACATCGTGGGCAAATACTCTCGCTTCTCCATGCCCACTCCATGCTCGCCCGTGATGGATCCGCCCATTTCCACGCAGCTCTGTAGGATTTCACCCGCCGCCGCCTCCGCCCGCTCCAATGCACCGGTCTCCCGTCCATCGTACATAATGAGCGGGTGAAGGTTTCCGTCCCCCGCATGAAAAACATTGGCGATGCGCACCCCGTGCCGCTCGCCCGTGCTCTGGATCATACGCAAAGCTTCGCCCAATCGTGACCTAGGGACTACGCCGTCCTGCACGATAAAGTCCGGACTCAGCCGGCCAACGGCGGAGAAGGCACTCTTTCTGCCCTTCCAAATAAGTGCACGCTCCGAAGCGTCAGCCGCCACTCGACACTCCCTCGGGCCAGACGACCGAATGATTTTCTCAAGCAGGGGAGTTTCCGCTTCCAACTCTTCATCCGTTCCCTCAAGTTCAACAATGAGCACCGCCTCCACATCACGGGGATAACCCGCGCTCACGGCGGCCTCCGCAGCCTCGATCGCCAACCTGTCCATAATCTCCATCGCTCCCGGCAACAAACCTGAAGCCACAACCCCACTGACGGCATCACCAGCATTCTCCAAGGAATCATAAGAGGCCAACATCGTATGGAATCTTTCCACCTTGGGCAAGAGTCGTAACGTGATTTCCAAGGCTACCCCAAAAAGCCCTTCACTTCCTGAAAACAATCCGCACCAATCGGGTCCATTCCAATCGAGTGATTCGCCACCAAAAACCACCACTTCTCCCGTTCCCAAAACCGCCTTCAAGCCCAACACGTGGTTCGTCGTCATTCCATATTTCAAGCAGTGGGCTCCTCCTGAATTAAACGCTACATTTCCTCCTATCGTGCAGATTTGCTGGCTGGACGGATCGGGTGCGAAGTACAAGCCGTGTGGGTCCGCCGCTTCAGTCACCTTCAGGTTTACCACCCCTGGCTCAACGCGGGCGAGCCGCCGGTCAGGGTCCAGCTCAATAATACGGTTCAGCCGGTTCAAGGCGATCACAATGCCGTCCTCGACGGGGAGGCATCCGCCCGACAAGCTCGTTCCACTACCTCTGGCGACGAACGGAACCTTGTGGGCAGCACAAAGCTTCACGGTGTCAACCACCTCCGTCGCCGTCTCGGGTACCACTACGGCCCGAGGGCGAGCCGCGAAGGCCGTGAGGCCGTCCGATTCGTAGGACGCCAAGTGGGCCGTCTCTGTGAATAAACGGTTCGAAGGGTACAACCGACCCAAATCCGACATCAGGTTTGTTTCGCTCACCTCGAAGTTTGAATTGAGGAGGGAAAGGCAAGAGAAACCCGCACCTCGGGTCAAACCCTATCGCCACACAACATTTCGCATCTAGGGTTATTCGGCCCGCCACCCTTTATTCACCAACTTCAATTTGCCCGCTATTGCACTTTTCGATAACGGCAGATCGAGCCGGTCTTCACCGTCGGCACGATTAGGGCCCTCGCAACTCCCAACATCTTTCCATCGCTACAAGCTTAACACAGACCAAAGAAACGCTTCCCGACGCCTTGGAAAAGTTACTTGCAGCATGAAAGACAGACCGATGAACCCGAGCGACTTAAAATGTTGTCTCTCATTTATTATTTCTCCTCCCAATCCTTACGCTCTCTTTTCTGGGAAGACAAACCAGATTCCGGCTTCTCGCTGGCAAGTTCGATCTGCGGCCATAAATCGAGGATGACAACGCCTTCAAAGAGTTTTCACTCGAAAATACATGGTTCAAAAACCTATTATTCTATCAACTCCTACAATACTTAAGAAAAAATATTGGTATGAAATTCCAGAAAGCCTCTGGCCTCCATGATTAAGATCGGTTTCGGCCTGATAAAAAGTGCCTATTTTTAAGAATAAATACCTCCCGCAAAAAATCATGTAATTTTGTGCAATCCATTTTGCGCAAACCGTTTTTGCATCGATTGTAACGGTTTATCTTTGGCCTAAGGGGACCGGTCAATCGTCAGAAGAGCACTATTGATAAGGCTCATCGCGGACCCAAAGCGTTCATCGACGTAATAGATCGCCCACCCCTCTTCACCCTCCTCGCTTACCTCCTTAACCGGGTATCCAACCAGCTCGAGGATCTGAAACGCACGTGGATCGAAATTATCCACTTCGACTTGGTAAACCAAAGACGGTTGATCCTTCAGTTTTTCCGTGGGGTCGGCGGGCTGATTGATCTCGATCATCACCCGGTAAGGCATGGATGAATTCGACTCCCGTGGAAGAATATAGTCGGCCGGGTCAAACGATCCGTTCTCGGTTGCCCCGGAAACCGCCTCCACGCTCTCATTGAGATCAACCCCCTTTCGCTTCGCTTCCTCTTTGGCCTCTTCCCAGCCTTTTACTTTGAAGGCCCAGTAAGGAAGCATTTCCTTCGAATCGTCGGTTGGGGATGCGTAAAGGGTCTTGATGTGATAAAAAGACTGATTCTCCAACCATACCGCCAAGCGGGGAGGATTCTGAAGGGAATAGGATTTCCCTGTCCTCAGCTCCAAGGAAAGCTTGTAAGAGGGCGAGGGAACGTAGTCATATTTCATTCCTTCTTCATTCATCTCGAAGCGGTCCAGAGCAGGGCCCAAATTCCCGCTCATAGCGAGAACCGCCTTCACTGGTTTTGGCTGAAAATAAAAGAGGGTTCCCAAGGCACCCGTAAGGGCAATCACCAACCAAAGAACCGGGTGCTTTGAGTATTTCTTAAGGGGGACGAAATTGTTGGCGATATGCAAAACGATCACCGCAATGAAGACAAAACCGGTCAAAGCATGTAACCCGATTACCTGAATTGAGAAGGGCTGGGCGAACGCCCATACACCCGACCCAGCCATCACTGCAAAAAGCAGGAGGTTGAAAAGAGATACGAAACGTCTTTTTTTCAAAACACCGATCAAGCCTTGCCCGGTATGATCGCTCCGTGCTTTTTCAACAAGTCATGGATCTGCCCCAAAGGCACTTCCGAAGGAGTCATGCTTTCTTGAACCGCCAAGGTAGCGGCAACGGCTGCGGCCTGCCCCATGCCCATACAGGATGCCTGCACCCGCAAGCCAGAGTTAGCCAAGCGGTCACTACTCACGCAACGCCCCGCCACGATCAAGTTGCGACTTCCCTTGGGGATCAAGGCGCCGAGGGGGATAGACGGAACGATCCCCCGCTTGAGCGGTTTGGGTCGGACACCGGTCTTAGTGTGCAAGTCCACGGGATAAAAAGCATAGGAAACGGCATCGTCGAAAAGCTTGCCCG
>CAXGVD010000281.1:0-4394 GCA_964012695.1 uncultured Opitutia bacterium | reverse complement strand
CCTCGGGGCGGTCCTGATGCAGGTCCAACGCCTCGTTGAAACGTAAGCTCACCTCGCTTCTCTCCTCCGTCCCGCGACGCCATGGCGTCCAAGCCCGCAAGGCCGCGAAAGCCGGCTTCAGTGTGAACGCATCCTCAAACGCATCCCGCAAACCCGACGGCCCCGCCACCCCAGCAAAGCCCGCCGGCAAAGTCACCCGGAGTCCTCTTCCCGGAGGCTCCGAGACCGCCACCACCTGCCGACGATTCGGCCCCGTCCCCAAGGCCTTCACCTTTCCGGCCTGCACCCCTGCAAGGGAGTCCCATACCGAAAGCCCAGCCTCCAGCGCCTTTGGCTCCACCTCTCCGTTGAAGGAGAACTCCAAGCGGACCTCTTTGCCGTAGCGCCCCAAGTAAACGCAACGTTTAACGCGCAAAGGCGAAGTCTCGAAGGCGAACTGCCGCTTGCCCCGCAAAGCCTCTCCCACACGCACCACGAACTGCTCCGTTGCCTTGGCCGCGAACCGATTCCCCACCGGCAACGGTGCCTCGGGATGGAACTCCACCCGGTCCCGTCCGCCCCAAACCCAATCACCCTTCACAACAGGTTCGATTTCAAAAGGCGTCCAACCCAACGGCATCCCCGCCACCACCTCCTCAGACAAATCCCGATTGAATCGAACCGTCAACTTGTCCAACTCCTCCGCCGGGGCCCCCTCCTTAGGCCAAAAATCCTTCACCCGTAAGGACTCGTCGCTCGCCTCACCACCGGAGCCCAAAACCGCTTCCCGCTCCAGCAACTCCCCGCGAATCCAAAATAACCCCGCCAAGTTCAAGGCGAAACCCGCCCCCACCACACTCCAAACCAACTTCTTGCTCCAGCTCATTTCTTCATCCTTTCCAAACACCTTGTTTCAAATCTACAAACGACAAGCCCGCCGCCCGACAACAACCGAACCCACCGACTCGTTCCCGCAAGCGCCCACGCCAAAACCACGCAACCGTCACAGGCAAATTCTCCGACCCGCCAAATCCCAAAAGCGTTCAAACACCACTACGCGAAACCAATTCACCTTGACCCCACCCGTCAACCTCCTAATGCTTCCTACGATACCTTAAGCGGGCATAGTTTAGCGGTAAAACCCCAGCCTTCCAAGCTGGTGTCCCCGGTTCGATCCCGGGTGCCCGCACCACCTCAAGAGGCTTGGGACGGCAACACTTTTCGTCCGGAAGCACCTATCGAATTCGCCTAACTCCCGAACAAGTGAAACCCCTGTTCCTCCTCCTCGCCCTCGGCTTCGCAGGTTGCGATTCTCCGGACCCAAGGGAGCCGAGGATCTTAGAGGAAGCCCTTTCGCGGGCGGTGGACTTGAAGGGCCTCCGACCCGTTCGCTTGGACGGCTTGCTCAAGCTTTGTACGCCCGAATCGGAAACACCCTACGAAGGTTGGGCCAAAAGCCTTCACCCAAACGGAACCTTGAAAAGACTCGGCTTCCTCAAGGCGGGACAAAAGGACGGGTTCTGGATAAGCTGGCACGACAACGGGCAAAGACAGGAACAAGTTCAATTCAAGGCAGACATTATGGACGGCCCCTTCCGCGCTTGGCATCCAAACGGAACGCTGGCAGCACAAGGAAATATCAACGACAACGAGATGACAGGGCACTGGATGGAGTGGTATGCCACGGGCGTCAAACGAAAGGCTCAGCACTGCCGCGACGGCATCTTCATCTCCGCCGTGGTCTGGACGCCGGACGGTGCCCTCTGCCCGGAAACCAACGCTACGGGAGGAAACGGAGTGGTGGTGGAATATGAGGAAAACGGTTCCGTCGAGAAGCGCAGAGTCTACCTAAACGGAGTAAGCCCGAGCAAATAGGCCAAGAGAAAACGAATCGGAATTCGTTGACGAAGAGGCCGCCCTTACCAAGCTTTAGTAAACGAGCATTCGGCAAATGAGCTCGGAACGACAAAAGCATTACCGGAATCTGCTGGAAGCACTTGCCGAGGAGGTGAAGACTTTTCTGAAGAAGAGCAAGGACGCCTCCGAAGCGGTAGAACTGGACACTTCGATCGGCCGGCTTTCCCGGATGGAAGCTATGCAAGACCAGCAAATGGCCTTGGAACTGCGCCGCCGCAAGAAGCGGCAACTGGCCCGAGTCAACAACGCCCTTCGTCGTCTGGACGAAGGCACCTACGGTCTGTGCGAACTGTGCGGCGGCTCCATCTCCGAGGAACGTCTGGAAGCCTTCCCCGATATGATGACCTGCGTGAACTGCGCCTGACTAATTTAGGGCCGTCCATTTTTTTTCGGCGTAGTCGTAGAGAACAACGGGGTCGGTGGAGCCCCGGCGGTAGCGGAGCCAAGTTCCAGTTTCGTGCCGATGAAGGTAGGGAAAGCTCTCGCGGGACGTCCAAACCCAACCGAGCTCTTTTCTCCACAACCAGATGGAAGAAGCGTTCTTGGCGTCGCGAAACAGCCAGCCAAGTTCGGCGTGGTAAATCCATTTGGTTGAAGTCTCGTGAAAATAGCCGAACCAGAGAAGATGCTTCCAACTATTTCCGAAGTCCTTGGCGATTTCCCAGGAGTACTCAGAGACATCGGGCCGGACGCACCGAAAACCAACGTGCCGCAGGGCTGACTTGGGGAGCCGTTGGTGCCTGTAGGCGAGGCGAAGGGCGTAACCGTTGTCCGAGTTGGTCTCGTCCTGGAAGGAGCCTCCGCGCAAACTGCGGGTACCTGCACTTCGAGTCCCTTGGGGGCTCCGGTCAGGCCCCCGCACGTCGGGGGCTAACGCCTGCGGGTTCAAGGCGTTAACTCCCGAGCCGTACCAGTGGGGGTCGTACCAGTCCCAGCACCATTCGTTGACGTTGCCGAACATGTCGTGAAGGCCGTACCTGTTGACCATATCACGTGGGGAGGAATGCTCCCCGCCGTAACTGTGGGAACGGTACTCGATCAATTGGGCACCGTCGAAGTAGCCGGCGGGCGTGGAGCCGTTATCAAACCAATCTCCGCTCAGCCTGTAGTTGCCTTTTGAGCCGTCTAGCTTGTCGCCCCAAGGGTAATGAAAGGAATCCATGCCGCCCCTGGCCGCCTTTTCCCATTCAGCTTCGGTAGGCAAACGGTAACCGGGAGCCAGCCAATTGACGATGTGGTTGTCGAGATCGACCTCTCCCTTTCGGTACACCTTTTGCCAGTTGGAATCCTCGTAGTAGGCTGGCGTGCGTCCCTCCATTTCGGAACGGGCGTTGCACCACTTCACAGCGTCGTACCACGAAACCATGTTCATGGGGTGTGTATCGGGGGAAGGAGACCAAGAAGGCCCCTTCTTGGCTTTATTCGTGCGGGGGTCAAATTCGTAACCGTTAGCCTCGGCCCAACTGGCCACTTCCTCCCACTTGGAAGTGGTAACTTCGTGCACATCGCAATAAAAAGCAGACAGGTAGACCGTATGGACGGGCCTCTCGTCGGGCATGTATCGGTTATCCCCCATTTGGTAGGCACCTTCCGAAATTCTCTTCATTTTGGGGAAGATGGCTTCGGCGGTCTCTCCCGCGACATCCCCCGATAGGTACAGGAACCAAGCGACTGGCAAAACGGCAAGCACCCCCACACGCAGAAGCGTCGATAATTTCCTTTTTTCAGCAATAAATTGCATATAAGTCGTAGTAAAGAAGATTCCAAAAAAGATAGATTACGCACTTATAATCGCAAATAAAGTGCCACTTATGCTGGAATTATGCAAATTGCTAAATTATTTTACCCAGTACTTTCCCAAGCCCAAGCCGAAGAAGCTCTTTTAAGAGCGGACGCTACGGGGCGACCCGCCGAAGGTGGGCTAAGCCAAAAGTTCCTTCACCACGGAACCGTGGACGTCGGTGAGGCGAAAGTCCCGGCCGGCATAGCGGTAGGTGAGGCGTTCGTGATCGAAGCCGAGGAGGTGGAGAATTGTGGCGTGCAGGTCGTGCACGTGCACTGGATTCTTCACAGCCCGGAAGCCAAACTCGTCCGTCGCACCGTGAATGTGTCCACCCTTCACTCCGCCGCCCGCCATCCAAACGGTAAAGCCGTGGTGGTTGTGGTCGCGTCCGTTCACCTTGCCCGCATTTGAACCAGGCTTGGGAAGCTCGACGGTGGGAGTGCGCCCGAACTCGCCACCCCACAGCACGAGGGTTTCCTCCAGCAGACCGAGGCGCTTCAGGTCGGCTAGTAGGGCGCCAATTGCTTGGTCGCACTCGCGTGCGAGGTTGCGGTGGCCCTTTTCTATATCGTCATGGTCGTCCCAAGGCTGGCCGGCCCCGTGCCAGAGCTGGACGAAGCGCACGCCGCGCTCCACCAAGCGGCGGGCCATGAGGCACTGGTTGGCGTGGACGCCGGGTCCGTAGGCTTCGCGGATCTTGGGGGGCTCGCGGGAA
>CAXGVD010000280.1:0-4400 GCA_964012695.1 uncultured Opitutia bacterium | reverse complement strand
CCTACTGGACGCGGGAGCACTCTCAGGTAAAACCCACACCGCCCACCAAACCTGCGCGGAAGAGCTTCCTGAATTCCGGCCCGACCTCGCCGTGGCGATTGACGGTTCCCTCGTCACCTCCCGAGGAGCCGGTACCGCCCTCGCCTTCGGTCTGCGACTCGTCGCCCTCCTATTCGGCGAGAAGAAAGCGGTGGAAATCGCCGCAAGCATACACGCCTGACAATTTCCCCTTTACCGAATCATCCGCTCTTTTCCGCCCACTCATGAAGGCCTTCCGACGTTTCGCCAAACAACCCAAAGCCGCACGCATCGAAGAAGTGGACATTCCCGACCCCGGAGACAACGAGGTTCGCCTCCGCGTCTCCCACTGCGGCGTCTGCGGCTCAGATCTTCACGCCTGGCTCGACCACCCCGGTTACGAGTTCGTCCTCGAAAAAGTGACCTTCGGACACGAATTGGCGGGCGTTGTGGAGAAAGTCGGGAGCGGAGTCACGAGTTGGAACGAGGGCGACGCAGCCGTCATGATTGCCCTCCAGACCCATCACGACGACACCGACCCCTACTGCCGCTCCGGCCTCCCCCAGCTTTCCTCCCGCCGCCGCGTGCAGGGCCTGCACCTCGACGGCGGCATGGCGGAGAGCGTCGTCGTGCATGAGGAGTTCCTCATACCCGTCCCGCCCGGCCTGGACCTGCATCTCGCCGCCCTCACCGAACCCCTCTCGGTGGGCGAGCATTGCGTAGGCAACCGTTCGGATATAGGCGAAGGGACCCAAGTCGTTGTAACCGGACCAGGCGTCATCGGTGCCTTCTGCGCCGTAGCCGCCAAACATCGCGGAGCGAAAGTCGTGGTCGTAGGCACCGAACGCGACGAAATGGCCCGCCTCTCCGCCCTCCGTAAGGTTGGTTTCGACACCCTCGTCGTCGGCCCCGACCACCCGCCTCTCGACGAACAAGTCAAAGACCACTTCGGCTCCGAAGCGGATGCATTGGTGGAAGCCTCAGGTGCTCCACCCGTCCTTGCCGACGCCTGGAAGAGCCTGTGCCCGAACGGCGTGGTCAGCGTAGTCGCCCTCTACGGCTCCAACGTCGACTTCAACGTAACCCAATTCGTCCGCAAGCAAATCGACGTCCGAGTCAGCTACGCCTCCTCCAAGCCGGACTACCTCCGAGCCCTCGAACTCCTGCAAGCCGGCTTCGTGAACTTCGACGCCCTCCTCAGCCTCTACCCTCTGGACCAAGCCGAACAAGCCTTTCTCGACGGCGAAGACCAAGCCGTTCTAAAGCCGATGCTCGCCTGCTCCGAGTAAAGCAATCAGCGTTTGCCCGCCTGCAACCGGGCCATTTGGACACGGATCATCTTCCGCACCAACCCGACCTCGAAAGCCGTCAATCCCTCCTTCTTAGGATTCACCCCGAACGCGGGTAACCATTCCTCGCCGACAAAACGAAACCCCAGCTTGTTCGTGATGCGTTCCTCCAGGTCCATCATGTGGGCAGCCCCGTAAAAGAGGACGACGTGGCTCGGAGCGTCCTTCTTCGCCAAGATTTTTCGCAGGTCCCGGAACACCACGGCGTTACGCTTTTCCAGCAAAACCCTCATCAACCTCTTCATGCCCGGATTCTGTTTCTCCACCAAGCGCCCGACATCGCCCTCGATGGCCCCTAGCATCTCCACGACGGCCAGCTTCATCAAGGCACGGAACTGCGGATTGCGCCCAAAAAACTTCAGCGCCTTGGACGCGATGGAGAGCACGATAGAGTCCCCCGACAAGGCCTGCAGAAAAGCTTGGGACTCGCTGCCCGAAGTCGATAAAGGCTTACCGGCGGCCGCGTCCTTTGCGGTGCCTCCGGCTAGTTCGACATCTGCTCGCGCATTCGGTTCTCCTCCCGCCCGCTCCTTCCGTTCCGAATCGGAAGGTTTCTTACCTCCTACGTGCGGCGCCCCCCCCCGCAGGGCGGCCACTAGTTCCTCAGGGGTGACGTCGCTGTTACGGAAGTGTAGACGGTCGTAGCGAACGGCTTCGAGCTGAAAGACCAAACCCATGGAGCGAGCTAGAGAGGTTTGCAGGTCGGAGACGCCGGACGCTTTCTCGACTTCGCCAGGACGAGGAGGGCCGTGCTCCATGCCCACGCCTTCGAACAGCACCAAATCCGCCGCGTCCAACCGCTTCTGGATGGCTTGGTAATAGGCGGCCTCCCCCAAGTGACAAGCCCCCACCAATGTCACCTTGGTTGCCCCTTTCTCCCCCCCGCTAAGTGTTCGGCAAGCTACCTCCAACACGCGCCCACCGCCATCCGCGTCACGAGCCCCCAGGTAGGTCGGCTCGGCGGCCTCCATCAAACCTGAGAACTCCGCAAAAACAAACAGCGGGAGAAAAATACGAAACGCAGTCACATTATCGACAACTCTTTCATTACCCGTTCCGCGTCAAGATCTCCCTTTCCGCAAGCCAGTAAGAAGGGAGGGTGACTCTGGGAAGTTTAACTTCGGCCCCACCCAGCCAACTACTTGGCCCAGTCGGCGTCTTGGAGGTCGAGGGCGAGGGAGGTCGACCGGCCCGCTTCCACTTGAAAGGGTTTGGACCAGACCACGCCCACTCGACCCAAGGGAGCCGTACCCACCAGATAATAGGAACCGGAGGGAAGGGACCGAACGGCGGCTTGTCCTCGAGCGTCCGTTTTCAGGTAAGCCACGGGTGCTTGAGCCAAGGCGTTTCGGATGTGGGCGGCCACACCGGGATAGATGTAGCCGTTGCGGACGGAACGGGCCCACAACTCGGAAGCGGAATTGATTCCCTTTTCCACGGGGAGACGAATACCGGCTCGACGAACGACGCTGTTCAAGTCTTCGCGCAGAACGAAAAACTCGGTATCGACAGCGGGCTTGTTCTTATTGTTGAGGAACTGAACGATGGCGGACAAATCCAAGCCACCGGTTCCTCGTTCCACAGTATTGCCGCGAGGAGGAAGGGCGGTCCGAGGCAACAGGCCGGAACCGCCCCCGCGGGGAGTGAAAGTGGGGAAAGGAAGAGCCGCGGGCCTCGGAGCTGGTCTGCCTATGCCACCGCCGAAGCTGCTTCCCGTATTGGGAGAAGACGGGACTCGGGCCATGGTTCCACCAGCTCCAGTCCCCCCCTTGAGCAATTCTTGCTGGGCTCGCACGGCGGCCACCAGTCTGGACCTATCTGAGTTGGCCTTCTCCAACTGTTGGTTCAGCCTGGAAATCATTTCTTCGCTGGCCCTGCTGCGCTCCAAGTCCTCCCTCTTGACCCTTTGGGCGGATGTCAGTTGAGCCTGCAAACCTTCTATTCTGCGTCGCTCCGCCAGCAACTGACGGTTCAAGTCCTGGTTCTTGTAGCGCAGGCGGTTGGCATCACTATCCAAAGGAGGAGCCGTAGGTTGAGCCGCCGCCTTGGCTTCGACGAGTTCCCGTTGCAGGCGAGCCACCTCGTCCCGGAGACCTTGCTGGACGACCAAGTCGGTCGGAGAAGACGGGCGCGGCCCGACCGTGGGGGAGGGAACGCTTCCAGCACGGAGGGCTAAGGCCTCCAACTCGGCGATCCGGCGTTGAGCGGCCTTTAAGTTTTCGTCCATGGTGATGAGCCTGCGGTTCGCGTTTTTTCTTTCGTCGTCCGCTAATTGGTAGTCGCGGCGAACTTTTTGCTCGGCGCTCACGGCAGTTTCGAGATCGCTTTCCGCTTGCAGGATGCGGTTGCGCAGAGCCGTTTCGTCCGTAGAGGGAGCCGATCTCATGTTGGCAAGCGTGCTCTGGTAGCGCCTTTCGGCATTTTGGAGGTCAAGCCGCAAGGCGGTGTTTTCCTTGGCCACGCGGTCCCTTTCATCCTGAAGAAGCCTCATTTGTGGCGAAGGCCTGTCTTGGGCGGTGCGGAGGCGGTCGTTCTCGTTCTTCAAGGTCGCCACTTGTGAATTGAGATCGGAGACGGACTCCTTGAGCTTGGCGTAGTCGGCCATGCTGGTGCGGATGAACTCCTCTTCGTTGTCGCGGGCTTGGGTCAAGTCCGACTTCAGGCGCGTCACTTCATTCTGCAGAGAGGCTATGCGCCCGGCGACCTCGGGGTTTCCTCCTTCGGAGTAACCGGCCAACTCGCGTTGCAACTGCTCCAATTCCGTCCGCATTCCTTGAGATGCGGCGAGAGCGGCGTTCAGATTTTCCACTTTTTTTTCCGATTCAGCCAAACGCTCGGTCAAATTGGCGACTTCTTCGGAGGACGATTCGGGGGGAGAAGGAGGGACGGAGCGGGCAGCCTTCAAGTCGGCCTTAAGGTTGTTGATTTCTAATTGCAGCGCGGCCAGCTTTTCTTCGTTGGCCGAGGGAGGGACGGAGCCAGCACCGTCTTGGGCGAGCTTTTCGTACTTTTCCTCCAGAAGGACGCGTTCCA
>CAXGVD010000279.1:0-4406 GCA_964012695.1 uncultured Opitutia bacterium | reverse complement strand
TCTCCTCGTCCACCCGATCCCGGTGCCTCGGTTTCTCGTCCGTCCGTCCGTCCGGCCGCCGGAGAGTTCACTCCCACCGTGAGTGTTCCCTCCGACCCACGGGCCCCCATGCTTACTTCCGGAGGGGCGCCACGTTTCGTAATCGACGCCTTTGGAATGAAGGTGCCCGGGCGAAACGTCGTGTTCGCATTGGACTTAAGCGACTACATGACTGGCTCCGTGCAGGCCCAAACCCGCTTCCGGGCCCTCAAAACACAGTTGCGGGCCGCCGTCAGCGGCCTTTCCGTGAACGCTCGGTTCAACCTATTGCTCTTTCGCGGCCTGCGAGAAGTGGAAATGTTGGGCCGCACGAGTTTACCGGCTAATCAGGAAAACAAGAGCGTTGCCCTCGCATGGCTGAGGGACATAGGGGAACCGGCTGAAAACGAGGCGGAAACGCGCAACAGGCACTATACCGAGAGCGACCTGCTGGACCGGCCGCCGGAGGGCGTGGTGGGGCCGTGGTACGCCTTGGCCGCCGCCATGAACTTCGATCCAGGAGTCGTCTTCGTCCTTACGGGCGATTGCTCCTCCCTTCGTCCCGGCGACTTCTCTCCTGTGGACAGGAGAAGTCTGAACTTGGGCTCGGCCAACCGTTCCGCCGAGTGGGAGGCATGGCGCAACCAAACCACGACTTTGCGCCTCACGGCGGTAAAGTGGTTGCGGGCTAGCAAGAAGGAGAACGAACTCCTGCCCATCGACGCAAAGGCAATCGAAACCTTGGCACTTCAAAGACTCGGCCTGTCCTTGCCTCCCGAGCCAGCTGGTTCGGCGGACTCCTCTTGGCCGTGGAAACAGGTTTATGACAAGTTTCAAGCTGGCCTGCGGGCCAGCGGCGAGAGCCAGTTGCCAATTACGCACTTCATTGTGACCCTGCCCGAGGGTGGCAGGTGGCCGGCGGATTTGACCGAGGCCGCCCGAGAGTTCGCCCGAGCCAACCAAGGCGGACTGACCTTCCGGGGCGGTTCGGGTATTTGAGTCTCTGTTCGCGGATGAACCTGCGTATCCTGCTCGCCTACTTCTTTCCCCTGTTTCCTGGCCTTCTTACCATCGGGGCGCAACAGCCGGACCCCGCCACCCTTGCCAAGTTCACCCTCCTTTCGGAGGCCACAGCGGTCAAACCCGGGGACGTGGCGAGGATTGGTCTGCGGGTGGAAGTGGCCGAGCACTGGCATCTGCATTGGAAAGCTTCGGGGGGCGAGGCTGGTTTGCCCACGGAGGTGGAGTGGCAGGTTCCGGAGGGCGTGACTATCGGCGACCTGCGTTTTCCCGTGCCCCAGCGGTATGACTACCAAGGGTTCATCATTTATGTACACGAAGGCGTCTTTCACCTTTTGGCCACCTTGACTCTCGACGAAGACTTCGAGGCAGGGGCCCCCTTGGAAATCCAAGCCTCGGTGAGCGGGCTCGTGTGCGACGAAGAACTCTGCCTGCCCCGGAACGAAGAACTAGCCCTGAAGCTGCCCGTCGCGGATGTCACGGCCTACGACGACTCCGTACGGGTCGCCTTCGACCGAGCCCGGGAGGCATGGCCCAAGGCACCGCCGAAAGAGGTGACCTTCTCCGCCGCCGTCTCCCCTCTTGGCTTGTCCCTGAAGGCCACTCATCCTTCCCTCGTCGGGCACGACCCAGGGGAACTTTACTTTTTTTCCGCCGCCGATCTCGTCGCCCCTTCCGCCAAGCAAACTTTTACGGAGGAAGAGGACGGCTTCCGTCTCGACTTGGCCCGAGCCGAGTACCCCGAAGGAAATCCCGACACCCTCCAAGGCGTCCTTACCGCTGAAAAGGGCTTTCCCGGCGGGGCGAAGGCCTGGGCCCTCGACCTCCCCCGTTCCCCCGAAACCAATTACGGTTCCGCAGACGGCAATCTAACCGCCGCAACAGTCGTCGCTTCCGCTCCCGCGAACGAGGGCTACTCTTCTCTTTGGGCGTGGCTCGGGCTCGTGCTCGCCGCCATGGCGGCGTGGATCTACGGAAGGTGGGGAGGTCTCGCCAAACCGAAACCTGTTCGGAGGAAGGCGATGGCGGCGGGCCTCGCCCTGATGGCGGGGGGTACTTGGCTGGGCTATCCCACGGAACCTGAGGCGAGCGAGTTCTTGACCTGGGAGGCGTGGAGCCCCGAGCGCGAGAGCGAATTATTGGAGGCGGGCAAGGCGGTCTACGTGGACTTCACCGCCAAGTGGTGCCTATCCTGCCAAGTCAACAAGCGCGTTTTTCATTACGAGGACGTGATGGAGAAAGTCCGGGAGCTTGACCTCATCCTCCTCAAGGCGGATTGGACGGATAAAGGCCCGGTCATTCTCGAAAAACTCGAGAGCTACGGCCGTGCCGGCGTACCTCTCAACGTTTACCACAAAGCTTCTGAGGCGGAGGGCGCTCGGGCCGCCCCCATCCTTATGCCCGAGTTCCTCACCGAGGACGTCGTGCTCGACGTGCTGGAAACCGGGGAGCCCTATGTGGAGAGCGGGGAAACCGGTTTCGCGGGCTTGCTTGGCTTCGCCTTTCTTGGCGGGCTCATCCTTAACCTGATGCCCTGCGTCTTTCCCGTCATAGGCTTGAAAATCATGGGCTTCGCCAAGCAGGCCGGAGAGGAAAAGGGGAAGGTGGCCCGGCACGGCGTCATTTTCGCAATCGGCGTGTTTACGTCCTTCTGGTTGCTTGTCGGCGTGTTGCTCTGGTTGCGGGACGTGATGGGGCAAAACCTCGGCTGGGGCTTCCAGTTGCAGGAACCAGGCTTCGTCTTCGCTCTCGCCTTGGTCTTGCTGGTGTTCGCTCTTAGCCTCAGCGGCGTCTTCGAGATAGGCCTTTCCCTCACCGGGGCGGGAAGCGGACTTGCCGGCCGTGCCGGATACGCGGGTTCTTTCTTTTCCGGAACCTTGGCGGTGGTGGTGGCCACCCCCTGCATGGCTCCTTTCCTCGGGGTTGCGGTGGGAGCCGCCCTCACCATGGACTGGCTCGGCGCCTACGCCGTTTTCACCTGCGTGGCCGCCGGTCTGGCTTTTCCGTATCTGCTTCTCTCGCTTTTCCCTGGGTGGATCGGCAAGTTGCCAAAGCCCGGAGCTTGGATGGAATCCTTCAAGCAAGCTATGGCCTTCCCACTCTACGGCACCGTGGTCTGGCTGCTCTGGACCTTTTCCTCTCTGGTAGGGTAAGAAAAAACCGGACCGCGGAGTGATCCACGGCCCGGTTTTTGGTTAAATCTCTATGAGTTGCCTTGGCCTCAGAGGGCTTCGTCCCCGGTTTCTCCCGTACGGATGCGAACGGCCTGCTCCAAGTTGGTTACGAAGACCTTGCCGTCCCCGATCTTCTCGGTCTTGGCCCCTTTCACGATGGCGTCGATGGCCTTGTCGGCTTGATCGTCCGAAACCGCCACCTCGATTTTCACCTTGGGGAGAAAGTCGATGGTGTACTCGCTTCCGCGGTAGATTTCGGTGTGACCTTTTTGACGCCCGAAGCCCTTGGCCTCGGTTACGGTCATGCCTTCGATGCCAATTTCGGCGAGGGCGTCCTTAACGTCCTCTAGCTTGAAAGGTTTGATGATGGCTGCGATGAGTTTCATGAAACTGCTTTGGTTTGAGGGTTATTGTAGGCTGTAACCATTCTCGCCGTGCTCCGCTTGGTCAAGCCCCTTCGTCTCGTCCTCTTCGGAGACGCGGATGCCATTCGTTACGGCTCCCGTGATCTTGACAATCACATAGGTTGCGACGACTGATAGGGCGATAGTAGCGAGACAGCCCTTAAACTGCACGGTGAGCTGTTCGCCCCAAGTGAAGTATTGGCCTGATTCGTGTTTGCTGATTCCTTGACCACCCAGCACGCCGAGTTGGCCGAGGTAGGACAGCATGAGGGTGCCGAGGATGCCACCTATCCCGTGAACGGCGGCCACGTCCAGAGAGTCGTCCACACCGAGCTTTTCCTTGATGAAGCCGCAGGCGTAATAACACACAAGACCTGCCGTGGCTCCGATGATGACGGCGCCCATTGGCCCCACGTAACCGGAAGCTGGGGTTATGGTGGCGAGCCCGGCCACCATACCAGTGACGATGCCGACGAGTCCCGGCTTGCCCGAGTCCTTCCATTCCACGAACATCCAGACCAAGCTGGCGGTGGCGGCCGAGATGTGGGTGACCAGCATGGCCATGCCAGCGTCGCCGTTTGCGGCGGCGGCGCTGCCGGCGTTGAAGCCGAACCAGCCCACCCAAAGCATGGCGGCGCCCGTCATCACCATGCCGGGGCTGTGCGGAGGCTTGAGGCTTTTGGGGAAGCCTTGGCGACGTCCGAGCATGGCGGCCAAGGTCAGGGCGGAAGCGCCCGCCGTGGCGTGCACAACGATGCCTCCGGCGAAGTCCTTCACACCGGCTTGGGCG
>CAXGVD010000278.1:0-4419 GCA_964012695.1 uncultured Opitutia bacterium | reverse complement strand
CCCTTGAGTAGGCTTCTGCGATTAATCATGACTAGAGTTGAATAGCGTGAGCGATTACTTTCCGGACATATAAACAGAGCCCGCCGCCCGCGTCAATCTGCTCCGCAGGTCCGGAAGGCGGAAACTTTTCGGGCTTCGGCAATCGAAAACAAGCCTGTTGACAGGTGGAACGGTTGTTCGCTTGGCTTTTCGGCGATGAGCACGCTCGCCCGTTTTTCATTCTTTCGCATCCTCCCCGTCCTGCTTCCGCTCGCTTGGCTTTCGGCCGGAGCCAAGGGACCGAATGTCCTGCTCATCGTTTCCGACGACCAAGGGTACCGCGACCTCGGCTGCTTCGGCTCGAACGAAATCAAGACGCCCAACCTCGACCGCCTGGCCATGGGCGGAGTCAAGTTGACCAACTTCTATGTCGCCTGGCCCGCTTGCACGCCCTCGCGAGGTGCCTTGCTGACGGGGCGCTACCCCCAGCGAAACGGAGTGTACGACATGATTCGTAATGAGGCTCCCGATTACGCCTATGCCTACAAGCCGGGCGAATACGAGGCCACCTTCGAGCGAATCGGCGGGATGGACGAGCGAGAAATCCTTTTGCCCGAAGTCCTTGGCGATGCAGGCTACATCTCCGGCATCTACGGGAAGTGGGACCTTGGCGTCCACCGGCGTTACCTTCCGGGCTCCCGGGGCTTCCAAGACTTTTACGGCTTCGTGAACACGGGAATAGATTACTACACGCACGAGCGTTACGGCGTCCCCTCCATGTACCGAAACTTCAAACCGACCACCGAGGACAAGGGCTCCTACTGTACCTTTTTGTTCGAGCGCGAGGCCCTCCGCTTCCTCAAGCGCCGCAAGGACGAGCCATTCTTCCTGTACCTCCCATTCAACGCCCCGCACGGAGCCTCTAATTTGGACCCCGCGATCAGGGGGGGCGCCCAAGCTCCCGACCGGCACAAGGCCCTTTACCCCGAACTCCGGGCCAAGGCGGGCGTGGAGGAACGTGCCGTGAGACGATACGGCCCCAAGCGCTACCTCGTTCCCGATAAGGTCGCCCGCAGGCTCGAGTTCGTCGCTTCGGTCACCGCCATGGACGAGGCCATCGGCAAGGCCCTTGATTTTCTCGACGACCACGGACTAGCCGACAACACCCTAGTCCTCTTCTTCAGCGACAATGGAGGCGGTGGCGCGGCCGACAACTTCCCCCTGCGCGGCGCCAAAGGCCAAATGTTCGAGGGTGGGATTCGGGTCCCCTGCATAGTTCGTTGGCCTACCATGATTCCCGCGGGGATCACCTGCGACGAATTCCTCACCGTCCTTGAAGTGTTCCCCACCCTGTGTGCGGCGACTGGGGCGAAAACCCCCGAGGGTGTGAAGCTCGACGGTTTCGACATGCTCCCCGTTCTCCAAGGAAAGAGAAAATCTTTCCGGGCCGAAATGTTCTGGCAAAGGCGTCTTGACAAAGCCGCCCGCGTGGGACCGTGGAAATGGGTGGAGAGCGCCCGGGGAAACGGGCTCTTCGACCTCCGGGCCGACCTCTCCGAAAAACGAGACCTCTCCGCCGAACGGCCCGAAGTCCTCGCTAAGGTGAAGGCTCGCTTCGAAAACTGGAAAAAGGAAATGAAGGCCGCCGAACCCAGAGGCCCCTTCCGCGACTACTGAACCATGAAGAACCTACTGATCTTAATTCTTTTTCTCGGCTTGCTCGGCAGCGCCTTCGGGTGGGACTCCTCACTCGAATGGCGGGGGTGGCGGCCCTATTTCCCCCGCGAGGAGGTTCGCCCGGACTTTTTCATCAAGAAAAAAGGCGGGCCGGACGGGAATGGCGGGCTAGTCGTGCGGCACGATGCACGCGAAAGATTGTTTGGGGCTTGGGGCAAGACCTACGAGGTGGAGGGGGGAGCTCATTATCGGGTGACAGCCTTGGCCAAGACCCTTAAGGTGGTCAACGCCCGGACCAATCGTTACCTCGAACTCTTTTTTCACGACAAGAAGGGCAAATATGTACCGGACGATCGGTTCGACGGCGTTCACACCCGTCCCCTTTACCCTTGGGACCAGCCGGCTGACGGCAAGGGTTGGACTCCGTTTACCGACGTTTTCAGGGCTCCCGCTTCGGCTACCCACGCCACCATTCGGCTCTTCCTACGGTGGGAACCAGGCGGCGAAGTGGAATGGGGCGGAGTCTCCTTCGAGAAATCTCCACCTCCGCCTCCCCGCAAGGTTCGCCTGGCGGCGGTTAACTTTCGTCCGCGGGGCGGGAAGTCCACCCTCGACAATTGTCGGATGCTCGCGCCCTTCGCGGACAAGGCTGCCGGAAAGAGGGCGGACTTGGTGGTGTTCGGGGAATGCATCACCACGATGAACAACGGCTTGGACCACGTAACCGGGGCGGAACCCGTGCCTGGTCCGTGCACCGATTATCTCGGGACCTTGTCCAAGAAGCACGACCTCTACCTTGTCACCTCGCTCTTCGAAAGGGAAGGGGACAAGGTCTACAATACCGCCGTCATGCTGGGGCCCGACGGTTCCCTCGTCGGCTCCTACCGTAAGCTCTGCCTGGCTCGGGGGGAATACCGTCGCGGTATCGCACCAGGTTCGGGGTTTCCCGTTTTCGACACTCGCTTCGGGAAGGTCGGGATGATGATTTGCTTCGATGTGCATATGCCCGAGGTGGCCCGCGGCATTGCGGCCAACGGGGCAGAGGTCATCGCCATGCCCATCATGGGGGGGCATCCCGCTCTGGCCAAGGCCCGAGCCATCGAGAACCAAGTCCATCTCGTAACCTCCACCTACAGCCTGAATGAGGACTGGATGCAGACCGGTGTATGGGACCGGGCGGGCGTACTGCACGCCCGGGCCACTCTCAAGGACGAGGTGGTGGTCCATGAGGTCGATTTGGCCTCGCCGCACATCTGGCGGGGGAACATCGGGTACTTCCGGGGGCGGTTGCGGCACGAACGGCCCGCTTTCCCGTTGCCCGAATAAGCGCGGTTCGACGAGGACGCACCTGCGGTGCTGGCTCCCGCTTTGTTTCATCGGGGCGGGTTATCGTTCCTTGGCGGCGGCGAGTTCCTTCAGGACGTCTTCTTTCCAGGCGGCGAGTTCGGCTTCCATGCGGGCGGTCACTTGGGGGAGTTCCTTGGCGAGGTCTTTGGATTCGCGGGGGTCGGCTGGGAGGTCGAAGAGGCGGACGCCGCGCTTGTTCTTGACGAGCTTGTAGCGGTCTTCCATCCAGACGGCCTCGGCGCCTTCCTTGTTCAGGAAGCCCATGGGGCGGCCGCGCTTTTCACGTTCGCCTCGGAGCAGGGGAAGGAGGCTGATGCCGTCGTAGGCGCGGTCTTCGGGAAGTTGGAGGTCGAGGGCGTCGAGAATGGTGGGGAAGTAGTCGGAGGTGAAGCAGGGGGCGGAAACGGTTTTGGCTTCGGGGACGCGGGCGGGCCAGACGAGGAGGCCGGGGACGCGGATGCCGCCTTCGGCGAGGGAAAGCTTGTAGCCGGTCAGGCCGCCATTGGAGCCTACGTGCCTGGGGGAACCTTGCCGGGCGGGACCATTGTCAGAGCAGAACCAGAGCATGGTGTCGCGATTCGCCCCGAGACTTTTCAGTTCCTCCCGCATTCGCCCGACCTGCTCGTCCATGGCGGTGAGGCAGGCGTAGTAGTGTTGCTCCTTTTCGGGCCTGTGGGCGTAAAGCTCCCTGTGCTTAGGTCCGCCGACCACGGGGGAGTGTGGAGTGTGGAACCAGATGACGGCGAGGAAGGGCGTTTCCTTTTCCACCGCCCGGCGTATGAAGGGCAGGACTCTGTCCATGATTACGCGGGAGTCGTCGCCTCGGGTGTTTTCCGTTACGATGCGGCCCGGTCCGCTGAAGTAGTCGTTGCCGTAGGGTTTTGCGTCCGCGGAGTTTGGGTCGAGGAGGGGGTCTTGGGTCGGGACCTTGGACTCGGTGACGAAACAGACGTCGATATCCCTTTCCCACGGCGGGCAGTAGTACCGAACTGGGTTCTTGGCGAAGGCGCCCCAACGTTTCTGATCGCCCTTTTCCTTGGAGAGGGTCCCGAGGTGCCACTTGCCGAAGTGGCCCGTTGTGTAACCGTGCTTCTTGAGGACCGAGGTGATGGGGATTTCCGATGCCTCGAGTCGCCCCTTCATGGCGAAGGTGATGCCGTAGCGATACGGGTTGCGTCCCGTGTAGCAACTACCGCGCGTCGGCGAGCACATGGCGGCGGCGGAATAGAACCGGGTGAAGGTCACGCCTTCCCGGCTCATTTGGTCTAGGTGAGGAGTCTTTAGATGAGGATGGCCATTGTAACCGACGTCGCCCCAACCCTGGTCGTCGGTCATGCAGAGGATAATATTGGGAGATTTCGCCTCGGCGGCGCAGGCCGCAAGCGGGGGGACAATCAGAAATAAGATGAGTTTCAT
>CAXGVD010000277.1:0-4428 GCA_964012695.1 uncultured Opitutia bacterium | reverse complement strand
CTATACTCCTTGGCCACCTCCAACGCCGAGACGCCTCGATTGCCACGTCCGTCTGAAAAGAGGACCACTCCACCGAGAGGCTCCTCGGGGCCGCCTCTCGACAGGCCTTCCCTCAAAGATTGGCCCAAGGCGGTGGCACGTCCCAGTTCGGGACGACTCCATGCAGCGGGACGCAGGCTGCCCGACTCCTCCTCGAAGCCCAAGGCCTCCACCTTGCCGTAGCGCCCGCGCAGGTTACTCAGCCACCCCTCGTCTGCGCCGGCGTCCAAAAACGGCTTCACCTTGGCAATACGGGACGGGCCGCCGGCGGCGTCCTTGGTGAGCATACTACCGGAGAGGTCGGCGAGAACGACAAGGCGGAATTTGTCCGCGTCAGGGCTTTCCGTTTCCCAGAAGGGTCGCAGCAAAAGGAAGCCGAGCAGGAAAAGGGCGACGGTCCGCAAAGCGACAACGATGCGGCGGGTGGAGACGGGGGCAGCCTGGTTCAGTCGGGAGAAATGGAGACAGGTGGCTGTGACGAGAGCGAGACCGCCCAGAGCCAACCAAATGGGCGAAGCGGGCCAGTCGAATCCCATTTAATCGGTTTCCGCGATGCGGCGGAAGTACTCCTCGACTTGCCGCTTGTACCGCCTAGGAGCGATGGTTGTTTCGTGATTGCGACGGAGGCGTTCCTCCACCGCTTCCTTCCAGAAAAATTGTTCTACGAGTTCGAGGGCCTCGGTCACGGCTGCGGAGGCGGCCGACTTGGCCCGAGAGGGTTTTTCGTCTATGGCGACTTGCTCGAAGAACTTGGTGAGATTCTGCACGCGTTGGTCGGTTTCGGCCCCTGGGAGGTTTCCGAGGGCCTTGGCTATTTCCTCGCTCGCCTCACGCATTTCCTCGTCGCCCATACCCGGCATGCGCTGCTGGGCTTCGCGTAACTTCTCAGCCAGTTCGCGCAGCGCTGCATTGCCTTGGTTTTGCAGTTTGCGCTTCACGTCAGCGAGGTCTTCAGAAGCGTCTTCCAGTTCGCCGGCCACTTTATCTTCTTCACGCTTGGCTTGGGGAAAAGCTTCGTAAAGGAGGGCATTGGATGCGCGTTTGCCCGATTTCCCGATGCCGTTCTCGCGGGCTTCTCGGGCGGATCTAAAGAGGTCCTCGGTCGCGTTTTCGTTGAGGTCTCGCAGGGCCATACCGGCCTGCTCCAGCTTGTTAAGGAAGTCTTGTGCGGCTTGGTTCAGGTCGTCCTGTTCCTTTTTGAGTTTTTCGCCGTCGCCGTCTTGGGCCTTGTCCGTCTTTTCAGCATTTTGACGTTGGCGGCCCGCCAACCCCCGGCCTTCGCCTTCGAGTTGGCCCAACATGCTTGCGGCGATGTCGGCCATGTTGCCTTCGATTTCGGCGATGGCTTCGCCGAGGGCTTCGGCGGCGAGGTCTCCGTGGGGCTTGGCCTCAGCGGGTCTGTCCCTGCCCAGTTCACCTTCGACGTCGCGCATTTCCTCGCCCGCCTTGTCGAAGGAACGGACGTCGCCAAGCTTACCAGACCTGCCGTAAAGTTCGTCGCGCAAGTCGCCCAAGTCCTCCCTGACGTCGTTCTGCTCGCTGGAGAGTTCCCGGTTAGGTTCGCCTTTGCGTCCGGAGCGGGCGGCACGACCAAGCTTGTCGTTGAGGTCGTTTTGCCGCTCCTTTAGTTCGCGGGCCTTTTCCAGGGCCTCCCCGAGCTTGCGAAGTTCTTCGGCGGGATCGGTTTGCTCTTGGGACTCCTGCGGCTCCTGTTTCTCGGCGGTTTCCTGGTTTTCCTTCCCCTCCTTTCCCTCGCCCTTGCTTTTGCTCTTTTGCGAGTTTTTCTTGATGAGGGCGTACATTAGGACGAGCTTGCGAAGGGTTTCCTCGCTAGGTTCTAGGGACTCCTCAAGCTCCCCGTCTCCCGCGAAAATCTCCGTCTGCTCGATTTGGAAGGTGGCTTCGTTGAGAAGTTCTCCGAGGTCTATGCCGTCGTAAAAGGGGAACTGCCCTTCGTTTTCGTCGTACACCTTGGTCATGTCGTGCTTGAGACCGAGGGCGTCGGCGGAAATCGCAATAGCCCGGCGCTCCCGCTCCTCGTCCTCCTCCCCCATGGCGTCATAGGTAGAACGAATGATTTTCTTCGTACGATTAATAAACTCTCGGACGGGAATCTCCTTCTGCTCGGCCGATTCGCCTTCTCCCGCCCCTTCCTGCTCCTCACCTTCGGGCGGGAGAATCTCAATAAAGTAGATTTCCGAGCGAACCTTTTGTCCCTCGGGTTCCTTGTTGTCCGTAACGACGGCGTGGTAGGACACTACGTCCCCGACAGCCAGGCTCATTTCGCTCAAGTCGAGGACATAGCTCAGGGACTTTTCCTTTTCGACCGGCTCGACGAAAACGTTCGCGGCCTTCTTCTCCCCTCCGTGAGAGACAACAATTTCTGCGGCGGCCACGCCGTAGTCGTCGGCGGTGTAAAGTTCTACCAAGAGGTGTCCGTCGGAGGGAACCTCCAAATCCTTGGTGGGCTCGATAATCTCCACCACGGGCGGTTTGTCGGGCACGACGGAAAAGGCGAAGTCCTCGTAGGTCATGCCGTCGCGGGTGGGGACATCAGCGTCGATCAGGGCAAGGCGACCTTCCCAGTCATCAGTCAGGCGGCGGCTTATGCGAAAGAGGCCGTCGTCGTCGCGCCGAGGCTCGAAGGTTTGGTTTTCGTCGCTCGCCAAGATGGCCTTCACATTCGGGGGGCGGGGCGCAACCGTCAACTTCAGCGAGACGAGACTGCCCTCGGGAACCCTCTCCACGCCAAAGCCGAGACGCTCGAAGGGTTCCATCCCGACATAGGCGGGCGGCTCCACACGCCAAAGAGCTTCTTCCAAGGCAGGCGGGTCGTAGGGAGAAAGGGTTTCCCATTCGCCCTCGATGGAGAGAGTCACGACACGATACTCAAAAGGTTCCTTGAGGCCGGGAACCACGAACTCGAATCGTCCCAAGGTGGCCGTCTCCATCATTTCGAGGCGCTTGACCTCCCCGTTCTCCTTGAACTCGACGAAAGCCTGCTTCTTCCCCCTGTGCCCGCGGGTGACGTCGGCGAACACTGAAACGTCCGAGCCTCGGGAGTACTCGTGCGTCGCGGGGTTTTCCGTAACCTCGGCCTCCCCCGTTCCCGAGCTGAAGACATCCATGCCAGGTTCGCCGGAGAGGGCGTCGAAGGTTTTTTGGAGTGGGCTGCGCTCCAGGCTCCAGGCAGTCAACAGGCCACCCGCCAGCAAGCCCGCGGCAACGGCTCCCCAGAAACGTCCTCCAGGGCGGGCTCCGCGCTCCCACGCGATGCGAGCCACGCCGGATTCCGCCCGTTCCACCACGCGGCGCTCCATGAAGCCGTAGTCCCCGTCTTTGCGTTCGTGAAGGTCCACAGCACAGTTCAGGAGATCGAACAATTCGGGGTTGCCCTTCTCGACCTCGCCCGCGATGCGGCGTGGGTTCGGCCTCTGGGCCCAAGCCCGCCAGGCAAGGACAAGGAAAGTCAGGGCTGTGACGGCCACACCTGCAGCAACATAGCGCATGGCCTCGCTTTCGAGAATGGGGAAGGCGGCGTCGTAGGCGTCCAGGAGGAAGGCCAAAAGAGGCCAGGTCACCAAGGCCGCCGCCACCGCGACAACCATTCTCGAGAAGGCGACAATTCGCCCCTCTCGGCGAAGGATGCGTAAGAACTCAGGCATGTCTGGTCTCCGTTGCGGAGGTCACGCTTGCGTGTGGATTAACAATCGCACGCGGGCGCGACCAAAGATTTTCAACTACAAAAAGCGCGGCGGCGGCAATTGCAAACCACAACCACAGAGATTCGCCCCCTTCTTCTTCGGCAGTTTCGACTTTTTCGGCCCTTTTGGCGGAGGCTGCGCCGGTTCCAAAACTTTGGCTGATTTCGGAGGGGTCGTACACTTCGGGAGCGCTTTCGGAATCGGGCAGGATCACTTCCACGAAGTTGTCCTTGAAGCGAAAGACGCCAGGCTCTTCGGCCCGGAATGTTTCTTCCCCCGCCACGAGATTTTCTCCAGGGAGGAGTCTGGGCCAGGAGCGGTCGCGGGCCCCCTCCGGACCGTGCACGAGTTCCATGAGTAGGGGAAGGTAACTGTTGCGCATGGGAAGGTCGGTCCAACGGGAGTTCAAGCGGTATGGGAAATAGAGAAGGCGGCCTTCGCCCTCGGCCGCCCGCAGGACGACGAGCGGGTTTTCTGCCGTGGAGCGAAGGAGGACGGAGAGGGTCTTGTCTTCGGGCACGGGCTTCACCAAGCCGTGGCGGTAAATGGAGGAGAGGTAGAGGTCACGGGCGGATTTCCCGGTGAAGGTTCTCGCCAAGTGGGAACCAGGTTCCAAAGCGCCGATGCGAATTGGGTCGCGCACTGCGCCCGCCCCGCCCACAACACGAGTGAAGCCGAGTTCCAG
>CAXGVD010000276.1:0-4433 GCA_964012695.1 uncultured Opitutia bacterium | reverse complement strand
TGAAGGTAAATCATTATGACGCTCTTGGCCTTGCCCCAACCGGGACCGCCGAGGTGACCGGCCTGCTTGTTTTCGGCCTTCAATTGTAACATCCCCCCGAGGGTGAGGCCGAGCATCGAGGAACCGCCCACGCGGAGAACGTCTCTCCGGCTCATGGAAAGGTGGGCGTCGCAAAGGTCTTTACCGAGTTCTCCGGGAATGCCGATCATTGTCTTGGTCTCCTTTAGATATTGATTTGCCTGAAATTTTTCGCGCGTGCGAGTTAAGGTCAAGGTTCAACGGTTGAAGAGGAATGCGGGAGTGTTGATGAGGGCCCAGGCGATATCCTGAGCGCCGACGAGACGTTTCTTGCCGAGTTGGCCCTTACTGAGTTCGAGGTCTCGGCGAAGGCGGGCAATGCGCGGAGGAATTGCGACGGGGGTCTTGGCCACGATAATCTTGTCCTGGAACTCCTTGATTTTAGGGTCCAAAGGTAGAGGAGCACTGGCCTCCGCCAACCTTTTTTCCAAAGCATTTCGGGCGGAATCCGCTTTTTTGAAAGCAGCGACAAGCTTGTTCTTCTGGTCAATGGTTCGCTTGTCGGAAGATACTGCAAAGATCGCTTTCACATCAGCGGGTATGCCGAAGTTGACGGGGCGGGGGGCGTTCGTCACGGCAAGGCGAAAACGTCCCAAACTGTGCTTGTTATCTTGAAACTGCTGTTTGAGGGTGAAAGTTAGTTCGGAGCCTGGCGCAAGGGCCACTTCTTCCTTGGTCTCAAAGGAGGCAAGTTGGGTCTTGCCGACTTGCGGAGAAACGGCCCAGCCGTTTGTGCTTGGGGCCAGTTTGCCGTCGATGGCGGTGGAGACGGCGTAGTTTTGCTGGCTGAAGGTGGCAAGGGCGTTTTGGAGGGCGAGTTTCACGGGTGGGGCGGCTCGACGGAGCTTGACGGACTTCACCACCACTTCGCGGCCGGGGCGGAAGCGGAGACCGGTGAGTTCGTCGTCGGCGGTGAAGCGGAAGCGGTAGGTTTGCCAGTCGTCTGATTTCTTTATGGTCAGCTCGGGAGTGGAGCGGGCGGCGTCGAAGCTGTTCGCCTTTTTCGTTTTCCAGAAGACCTTCGCCTTTCGAGCGGCCTTGGCCTTGGCCACTATTTCCAAGGCAACAGAACCTTTGGCCACTTGGGTTTCTACGACCAAAGCCGGTTGAGCCATAGATTGGGCATCAGCTCGGAAGTAGAATCCAGAAGGGCCGGCTTGATTATGAATCTTGAGTAGGAGGGAGTTTTCTCCCTCCCGCAGGTTTAGAGTGATTTTTTCTTGGTCTGCAGCGGCCCCCCGGCCGACGTTGTTGGCGTGGATTTGCTTTCCATTGAGGAAAACTTTGATGCCGTCGTCGCTACCGAGGCTGATCGGTAGTGAACGAGGGGTAGCGACAGTTATGAGTTTATGGAGATAATTCGCGGCATTAACCCCACTAAGTACAGTACCGTACAGCTGCCCGTTCTTCCATTCAGGCTTGCGGGACCAGGTTAGTTCCTTGCCAGCGTGGGAGAATTTTTTCTTGGGGTCGAAGGAGTCGAGGCCTTCGGGACCAACTTTTTGATCGAAGCCGACATTTGCGAAGGGGCCGACGTGGTGGAACTCGCCGATAGAGAGGGCGCCGGATTTAAGGGTGCCGCCGATGCGGAGGCCTCCTTCGGCATAGGTGATTTCCGCCCCGTCGGCGGGTTTCCAGTCCTTGTCTTCGGCCAGTTCGTCGAAGACCCACTCTTTGGCCTGCTCCCACTTGGCGAGATCGCTCGGGGGGCCTGCGGTGACCTCCAGTTCGGTGAGGACGAAGTTGCCGCTGTCGGCCCGTCCGGGCCCTTTTTTCGGGAGGCGGTTGTCGGGAATGGCTTCGATTCGCAGGCCGGTGAGCTTGCCCCCGGGGGCCTCGGCCTTGACGACGTAGTTGCCCTTGCCGTTCTTTCCGCCCACGAAGACGGAGCCGTCCTCCTGCTTCTCGAACTTGACTCCGGGAATGGAGGAGGTGGCCTCGCTTATGGCCAAGTCCTTCCAGATGGATTTGCCGGCGTGAAAGTCCTTCTCCCATGCGGCCACCTTGGCGGGAAGGTCCTTGTCGTAGGCGGCGAGGCCGTCTTGGGCCTTCTTGATGCGGGCGTTGCGGTCGTCGTTGGCCTTCTTGACGGCGGCGGCGGTTTTCTCTTGGTAGGCCTTGAGGGCGCCTTCCGCCTTGGCGATGGCTTCGGCGCGGGCCTTTTCCTTGGTGTCGATCTCAGCCTTAACATCCTTCTGCACGACATCCAGCCGCGCCTCCAGGACCAAATGGTCGCCCTCGATTTGCTCGTTCAGGATGCCGAGGGCGGCTTCGATTTCCTTGTCTGCGGCGGGGCGGTTGAGGATGCGCAGGAAGAGTTCGTCGATTAGCTTGCGGTCGTCCTTCTGCTCGTTGACGAGCTTGGCGATGGCGTTCGAGGCGTCGGAAATGGCGTCGTTTACGGTGGGGCCGCTGATGAGGGCCATGACGGGACCGAGCTGAAGCTCGCCCGACCGTTCGCACTCGCAGGCACTTTCCCGGACGGGACGGCCAAAGGTGCCGAGAAAGCCGTCGGGGAGCTTGATTCCGGCGTCGGGCAGGGAGGCGGCCCGGGTGCCTTGCGGAACGCCGGGGAACTTGGACTTGGAGCCGGTGACGGCGTACACGGCGTCCAAGAGGGTCTCGGCGGGCAGGCGGCGGGCGGAGGCGTGAGAAAAGTTGATTTGGTCGTCCTCGTTCCACTTGTTCGTGCCCACGGAAAGCTGGTAGACGCGGGACTTGCAGACGAGCTTGACAACATGGTGAACGTCGAAGCCTGAGGCAATGAACTCCTTTTCGAGGTAGTCGAGCAGTTCGGGGTTGGTGGGTGGGTTGCCGGCCCGGATATCGTCGATGGGATCGATAATGCCGATGCCGAAGAGGTAGCCCCAGAGGCGGTTGACGTAGCTCTTGGCGAAGTAGCGGTTGTCGGGGGATGTCATCCAAGCGGCGAGGTTTTCCCGGCGACTGGCTCCTTCCTTGGCCTCGTACTTGGCGGGGAACGGGAAGGCGGGAGCAGTGACGGCGCCCGTGCGGTCGTGCTTAACCTCGCCAGAAGCGACGTCCTTTACGATTTCGTAGAGGGGCTTGCCACGCTCTACGGCGGTCTGCCCGATTTGGTTTTTGCCCGAAGCCGGATCCTTCTCCAACTTGAATTGGGCGAAGTGAGCGGCCATTTCGTAGTACTGGTCCTGAGTCCAGCGCTCGAAGGGATGGTCGTGACATTTGTTGCAGTTGAAGCGGGTGGCGAGGAAGAGGTGGGTGGTGTTCTCCATGGTGTCCACGGGCGTGCGAAGAACCTTGTAGTAGGAGGCGGGCGGGTTTTCCTTGTTAGAGCCGGAGGCGGTGAGGATTTTGCGAGCGAAGGCGTCGTAGGGAACATTGGTATTCACCTCATTCTGAATCCAGTCGCGCAGCATCTTGGCCCCGGCGGGCCCGAGGAACTTGCGGTTCACCTGGAGGAGGTCGGCCCACTTGTTGGTCCAGTGCTCCACATAGTCGGCGTTGCCCACGAGCTTGTCCACCACTTCGTCGCGCTTCTGGCGAGAAGGCCGCTCGTCGGCGAGAAAAGACCGGACGTCCTTGGGCGTAGGGGGGAGGCCCGTAAGGTCGAGGTAAACCCGGCGGAGGAACTCCACATCGGTGCAAAGCTCGGAGGGCAGAATCTTCAAACGCTTCCACTTGGCGGCGGCGAGCCGGTCCACCTCGTTGTTGGCCGGCGGTTCCTTCCAGACGAAACCGGAGCGATCGCCCATGACCGTAAGGGTGGTGGCGGCGTAACGGCCCTCGTAGCGGGCGAGAATGGGGGCCTCGCCTCGGCGAATGGTCGTCATCAGTCCGATTTCGTCGTGCTCGGCCACCTCGCCATTGCCGCTGGTAACCACGGCCTCCCGGGTAACGTCTCGGACGGAACCGTCGGCGTAGGTGGCGACCACCCGAATCTGCTGGGTGGAGCCGATTTCCTGCACCACGGGATTCTGCGGAAACAACTCGATGGAAGCAACCCGAGGCGCAGTCAGGTCAAGCTTGGCACCAGAGCCAATCCAGTCGCGAATGATGCGGTAGTACTTTGAGTCCCGCTTGGTGACTTGGCCGCCCTCGTGTGGCACGGAACCAGTGGCCTTGAGGAGCATGAGGCTCTTCTCGGGAGCTGCCACGTTGGCCCGGCGGGAGGCCATGTCGTCGGTGAAGCCGCGTAGGTCGTAAATGGCGTCGTACCCGCGCAGGGAGAGCTTGAAGCCGTTCTTGCCGTCCTTGGATCCGTGACAGGTGCCGGCGTTGCAACCGAGCTTGGAGACGACAGGGGTGACATCGCGAAGGTAGTCGGGCAGGTAGCTAGAGTCCAAGCCGGCCACCTTAACCGCAATCTCAACTTT
>CAXGVD010000275.1:0-4437 GCA_964012695.1 uncultured Opitutia bacterium | reverse complement strand
CCCCGGACCAGTGCAAGATCGGCATCATGCCCGGTTACATTCACAAACCCGGCAAGGTGGGCATAGTGTCCCGTTCAGGCACCCTGACCTATGAAGCGGTCTGGCAGATCACCTGCGCGGGGCACGGGCAGTCCACCTGCATAGGTATTGGCGGAGACCCCATTAACGGCACCAACCACCTAGACTGCGTGAAACTCTTCAACGAAGACCCCGACACAGAGGCCATCATCCTCATCGGGGAAATCGGCGGGACCGCCGAGGAGGAAGCCGCCGCCTATGTCAAGGAACACGTGGACAAGCCCGTGGCCGCCTTCATCGCCGGACGTACGGCGCCTCCGGGTCGCCGCATGGGTCACGCCGGAGCCATAGTGTCCGGCGGCAAAGGCACGGCGGCCGCTAAGGTAGAGGCGCTGGAGGACGCGGGTATCGCAGTTGCGGAAACTCCATCCCATATAGCTGAAGCCCTTTTCCGAGTCTGGAAACCTTAGGGCGGGAAACGGACCCCGCCGCCCTCAGCCTTTCCGGGCTTTCTTCACAAAGTCGTGAGCCCGGTTGATTCTGGCGAGTTGCTCGTTGGCGAAGGCGGTGAACTCCGGAGGTAGGTCCTTGGACTGAATCTTGTCAGGGTGAAAAGCGGCGCATTTTTTGCGGTAGGCGGCCTTCAGTTCGGCGTCGGAGGCGGTCTTGGGTACTTCTAATGTTTCGTAGGCCTCATCTAAGGTGAAGCCCTCTTCCTGCAGCTCCCTGCCGGGGGGGACATAGCCACCTTGAGCCCATGAACGGACGGTGCCTCGGGGCAAGCGTAATCGCTCCTCCGCACTCAAAAGGATGCGGGCCTGAGCCTCCGCGATATTTCCGTCACCGGCCTTGGCCATTTCGAAGAGACCACCGAGGAAGGATTGGCCTAGGGTGGGTTCGTAGCCGATGAGCTTGCCTGCGGACGCAAGGTATTCGTCGGCGGGGGTGCGTCCGTCTTTGGCCTTGCGAAAGACGTTTATGGCGAACTCCCTCATTTTGTCGTTCAGGCCCATTCGTTCCATTTGGTTTTCGGCGGTCTCTATTTCCTCGGCGGAGACGGAACCGTCCGCCTTGGCCACCTTGGCGAGGGCGGAGAAAAAGGTAGCGAGGTAAAGGAGGCGTGCCTTGCGCTCGTCGGTCGGGGTGGGGTCGCTTTCGTCGAATACATGACCGAGGGCACCGCCTACCAAGGCCCCCACGGGGCCCGCCAGCATGCCGACCCCGGCCCCGATCGCCTTGCCCCACCAGTTGATCATCGCGTCAGCGTTTGTTATTATTTTTGCGCCGAGCCCCTTTGCCTTCATTCTTATCCGGCGCGGATTTTCTGCCGGGGGCTACCGGTTCATACTCGGGGTTGAGCTTGGTGGGTACGGGAGCTTTTACCTTTTTGCGCCAAGCGAGAAGGTTTTGGTGAAGTTCACGGGTCTTGTCGGGTAGCTTTGGAGCGAGGTTTTTGGTTTCGGAGATGTCGGCTTCGGTGTCGTAAAGTTCGAGTGCGCCGTCCTCGAAGAACTCGATTAGCTTCCAACGACCGATCCTAACGGCGGAAGCGGGCGTGGTGCGGAAGTGTCCGTGGCGGGCCGTGTAGCCTTGGAGGTAGGCGGGGAAGTGCCAGTAGAGCGGACGGTCTTTAAGCTTGGTGGAGGCGGCTTCTCGGAGGAGGGGGACGAGACTGACGCCATCCAGTAGGTAGTTCTTCGGGGGCTTCGTTCCGGTTATTTCGAGCAAGGTGGGGTAAAGGTCCGTGCCGATGACGTTTTCGCGACAAACGACGCCGGGTTTGGTCACGCCGGGCCACCTGATGACAAGGGGTTCGCGAATGCCGCCCTCGTAGAGCATACCCTTGGAGCCGCGCAGGGGAGCATTGGAGGTCACGCCACCGTGACCTCCGTTGTCCGCAAAGAAGAGTACGACAGTGTCCTCCTCCAAACCGGTTTTCTTGAGGATGTCCAGCACGGCGCCGACGCTCGCGTCCATGCTTTCGAGCATAGCGGCGTAGGCGGGGTTGGAGTGCCCCCCTACAGGTTCTTTCTTTTCGTACTTCTTCTTGAGGTCGGACTTCGCCTGAATCGGTGTGTGAACGGCGTAGTGGGTGAGGTAGAGGAAGAAGGGCTCGTCCTTGTGGGCCTCGATGAATTTGCAGGCTTCGGCTCCCAGACGGTCGGTCAGGTATTCACCTGGCTCGGGGTTCACGAGGTTGGGGTACTTGTAGGGGCTGTGGTACCCTCCCCCACTCGGGCTTCCCCATTCGCGGCCAGCCAAGTTGAGGTGAAACCCTTGGGTCGTCGGGTCCTTGCCCAAGTGCCATTTCCCCATGGTCGCCGTCTTGTAGCCGCCCGCCCGCAGCGCCTCCGCCATTGTTACGAACTTGTCATCGAGCGTGGTCGTGTTCTCGATGGGAATCAGCTTGCGGTGCTTGGAGGGGCCGCGGGCCGAACTGGAAACCGTGTACACGCCGTGGCGCGGGCTGTATTGCCCAGACATGAGGCAGGCCCGACTGGGTGCGCAGTTGGGGGCGTTGGCGTAGGCGTTTAGGAAGACTTGGCTTTGCTTGGCCAGTTCATCCATGCGAGGCGTTTCATAATATTTAGAGCCCATGAAGCCGAGGTCCGTCCAGCCAAGGTCGTCAATGTAGAACAGGACCACATTCGGCTTGCGGGCGTCGAGGTTAGCGTCCAACGCAAGGGCGCCCATACACAATAAAAGCGGATAGAACTTATTCACGCCAACAGGACAACGAGAGGCACTCGCATAGTCAAGCGACGACCCCGTCGCAGGCTTACTCTTGATGAGAAGGGCAGGTTTTGGCTTCACCGTGCTCAAGGCAGGCGTGACAGGAGCGACAAAAACGCAGGTTCAGGAAATGTCCGACGGCGAGCGACAAACCCGCGCAGGCTGCGAACACGAAATGCTCCGGTTCCAAGTGAATGTGATCTCCGTGAACATGATGCCCGGGACGCAGCAACAAGAAGCCGACCCCTAATGCGAAAGCCGCAGGGACCCAGACCCGGCGATGCCTCAGGTAGCCGCGAATCAGGGCAGGAGTCGCAAGTAAGAGGGCCGCGTAAACAACGCCCTCCTCGAAGCCCTCGGACCAGAAAAAGGACCCCGCAATCAATGGCAGGAAGGGCAGCAGGACGGGAAGTGCGATGCAGTGTACGGCGCAGAGAAAGGACACGGCAAAGCCCGTACGATCGATAAGTTCCCAAGTTGAAGCTTTCATTCCTTGAAAAAAAGAAAAGATGCAACAGATTGCACTTCGGGATTAAGTGCAAGTTAATTGCAATAGCAACTCTTTCTAAAAACCTTTTGCCTTTGGCTTTTGCTCACTTAGCTTGCCTGATCAATGAAGCCGCGCGTTTCCGTTCTTATGCCCGTTCGAGATGCCGAGGATACCGTAGGCGAAGCCATTAAGAGCATTCTTCGGCAAACAGAGCGAAACTTCGAACTGCTGGTCGTCGACGATGGTTCCTACGACGCCCCTCCCGCCGTTCTCCGCGACTTTGCGGGGATGGACGAGCGCGTCCGCGTCCTCTCCACCGAGGGTTGCGGCATCGTGGCCGCCCTGAATCTGGCTGTGTCGGAAGCCGCCGCCAACCTTCTCGCCCGAATGGACGCCGACGATGTGGCCCATTCCCGCCGCTTGGAACTTCAGTGCGCCTTCCTCGATGCCAACCCCGAAGTTGGGATGGTCGCCTGCCGGGTGCAGCATTGGAATCCAGACGGAGGCAGTCGGCCAGGTTTCGGGCACTACGTCGATTGGACGAACGCGCTCCTTCATGATCGAGACCTGCAACTTCGCCGCTTCGTTGAATCCCCGCTGGCTCACCCCTCGGTGGTCTTCCGTAAGGGCTTGGTGGAATGGTTCGGCGGTTACCGAAACGGCCCCTTCCCCGAAGATTATGAGCTTTGGCTTCGTTGGTTCGATTGCGGCGTCCAGATGGAGAAACTGCCCGAAAACCTCCTCCGGTGGCGGGACCACGACCGACGCCTTTCCCGCATCGACCCGCGCTACTCCACCTCGGCCTTTTACCGCATGAAGCTCGAATACCTTCACAAGTGGCTCGACAGGCACAACCGGTTCCATCCCGAAGTGAAAGTTTGGGGAGCAGGGCGAACTACTCGATCCCGCACGAAGTTTTTGGAAGAAGCGGGCACGGTGGTGACGGGCTACTACGACGTGGATCCCAAAAAAATCGGCAACCCGCGCGGTGGCCTCGATGTGCGCTCTATCGCTGACATGCCCGAACCGGGCGAAGAGTTCATCGTCTGCATGGTTGGCGCCCGAGGGGCCCGCGAAAAATCCCTGGCCTTCCTCAATGACCGAGGGCACAGGGAAGGCGTCGACTTCATCCTTGCGGCCTAAAGTGCTTTGCTTCACGCAAAGCTTTGCTTTAGGCCTCTTTCGGCTTGCGGGGA
>CAXGVD010000274.1:0-4500 GCA_964012695.1 uncultured Opitutia bacterium | reverse complement strand
CTTCGACGTCACGACCTTCACCGTTTCCCCCGGCCAACCCGTCCGACTCGACTTCATCAACCCCGACGCCACCGCTCATAACCTCGTCATCGTCCAACCCGGCGCCACCGAGGAAGTCGGCCTCGCCGCCAACGAAATGGCCAAGGACCCCAAGCTCGTGAAGCTCGGCCAGTTCGTCCCCAAGTCTGACAAAATCCTCTACCACACCAACATGCTCAAACCCGAGTCCGCCGAATCCCTCCGCTTTCACGCCCCGAAAAAACCTGGCCGCTACCCCTACCTCTGCACCTTCCCCGGCCACTGGACCATCATGCGAGGCATCATGGTGGTGAAGTGAACCGTTCCCTCAACGACAGCAAAGCCATGAAAGTTATCTTAACCATTCTTGTATTCGTTTTTCTCGCCCCTTTTATCCGCCTCCTTGGGGCCAAGCCAAACGTGGTGCTGGTCATGGCAGACGACCAGGGTTGGGGGCAGACGGGTTACTATGACCACCCCGTCCTCAAGACGCCGCACTTGGATGCCATGGCGGCGAACGGTTTGCGGTTCGACCGCTTTTATGCGGGCGGTCCCGTTTGCTCGCCGACTCGGGCCACTGTGCTGACTGGTCGCACGCACGACCGCACGGGCGTCTTTAGCCACGGTTACGCCTTGCGGGATCAGGAAAAGACTTTGCCCGCCGCCATGAAGAAGGCTGGTTACGCCACTGGACACTTTGGCAAGTGGCACCTGAACGGCTTGCGCGGTCCGGGCGTGCCCATCCTCGCCCACGACACCCACAACCCCGGGGCCTTCGGCTTCGAGACTTGGCTCTCCGTCACCAACTTCTTCGACCTCAATCCCGTTATGAGCCGGCAAGGCGAGTTTGAGGAGTTCGAGGGGGATTCCTCCGAAATCATCGTGGACGAGGCACTCAAGTTCATCAGTGCCCAAGTGAAGAAGGACAAGCCATTCTTCACCGTGATTTGGTACGGTACTCCGCACAGCCCGTGGATGGCCTTGAAGAAGGATGAGAAGCCCTTCGGTGCCTTGAGCGAAAAAGGCCGCAAGCATTACGCCGAGCTGGTGGCCATGGACAGGAGTGTGGGGTCTCTCCGCAAGGGGTTGCGGAAACTGGGCGTGGCGCAGGACACCTTATTTTGGTTCACCAGCGATAACGGTGGCCTGCCTGGCTTTGAGCCTTCCACTACGGGCGGCCTGCGCGGATTCAAGGGGGGTATGTACGAGGGCGGCCTGCGTGTGCCCGCCGTCATCGAATGGCCTGCCGGCATTCCCGCTCCCCGTGCCACCAAGCGGCCTGCCGGAGCGGTGGACGTGTTTCCGACCATCGCCGAGGTCGCGGGCCTGCCCGCCGCCTCGATGCTGACCCCGCAGGACGGCGAAAGCCTCGTCCCGATCTTCGCCAAGGAAACGGGCCCGCGGAAAAAGCCGCTGATCTTCCGGAGCCAGGACCGCATGGCCGTGGTAGACAACGACTGGAAGCTCCTCTCCTTGCCCGCCGGGGGCGGAAAGAGGCCAGCCAAACTGGAACTCTACAACCTCGCCGCGGACAAGGCCGAGACCACCAACCTTCTTGCCTCCGAGAAGAAAATCGCCGCCGCCCTGCGACGGAAGCTGGAGACCGCCAGGACCTCCATCGAGGCTAGTGTGGCGGGCGAGGACTACCCCGGCGGCAAGCTCAACCCCCAGCCCCCCCGCATCTTCTGGACCGATGTGAAGGACTACCACCCTCACTTCAAGGACTGGAAAAACCGCCCCGAGTACCAATCCCGCCTTAAGCGCTTCTAGCACTTTCCTGTTATGAAGCCCTGCGTCCACCTCGGCTTTCTCCTTTTCGCCGTCCTCTCGTGGAGCGTCCGGGATTCCGTCTTGCGGGGCGAGGAGGCCGATCGGGTCAACGTGGTGCTTTTCCTGATAGATGACTTGGGCTGGAAGGACCTAGGTTGCTACGGGAGCTACTACTACCACACCCCGAGCGTGGATAAGCTGGCCGCCCAAGGCGTTCGCTTCACCAACGCCTACTCCGCTTGCGCCGTTTGTTCGCCTACCCGGGCAGCCATCCTCACGGGCAAGCATCCCGCCCGTCTCATGCTCACTGAATGGCTGCCCTCGGGGAGGTGGAACCCGCGGGCGAAGTTGCGCTCGGGCCGCTTCCTGCGGGCCTTGCCTCTGGAGGAGAAAACCTTGGCTGAGGCCCTGCGCGGGAAGGGATACCGCACCTGCATCGTGGGCAAGTGGCACTTGGGTGGCGAACCTTTCAACACTGCTCGTCACCATGGGTTCGACGTCGCCATCGCCGCCAACGACCACGGCAACCCCGGCAATTTCTTTTACCCTTACAAGGGCCGTTGGTCCATCCCCACTACCCAGCTGTCCGCCCGCTGGCAAGTGCTCCCCGGAGGCGAGCCGGGCGAATACCTGACCGACCGCCTGACCGACGAAGCCGTCGCCTTCATCAAGGAAAACCGCCAACGCAACTTCTTTCTCTACCTCTCCCATTACGCCGTCCACACCCCTTTGCAGGCGAAGAAGGAAATGGTGGCCAAGTACGAGGCCGTCCCGAAGGACAAGCGCCGCGGTCGCCCCGTATACGCCGCCATGGTGGAGAGCGTGGACCAAAGCGTGGGGCGCGTGTTGGCGACGCTGGACGAATTGGACCTGGCCGACGATACACTCGTCATCTTCACCTCTGACAACGGAGGTTTCGCCGGGGCCACCCGGCACGAGCCCCTTCGCGGTAACAAGGGTTCCTACTACGAGGGCGGCATCCGCGTGCCTCTCATCATCCGCTGGCCGGGCAAGGCCAAGGCGGGTGCGGAATGCCGGACACCCGTCATCAGCATGGACCTCTACCCTACATGCCTCGCCGCGGCCGGTCTGCCGCCTCATCCCCCCCAGCATCGAGACGGGCTCGACCTCCGCCCTCTCCTCGCGGGCGGGGAAGCCCTCGATCGTGACGCCCTGCACTGGCATTACCCACATTACAACGGCCATCCTCATGCCGTTCCCTCCTCCGTCATACGCAAGGGCGACTGGAAGCTCATCGAGACCTTCGACCCCAAGGGCCTCCAACTCTACCACCTCGGCAAGGACTTGAGCGAGACCACCGATCTGATCGAGAGACACCCCGAAAAACTTGCTGAACTCCGCCAAGACCTAGAAGCCTGGCGCCAAGAAGTGGACGCCGAACTCATGGAACCCAACCCCGACAACCGGCCTTGAGGCTTCGCCTGCTTGGCACGCCCTTTTCATCGAGTTACAGGAGAATCCCGGCCACCCCGACCAAGTCCGTGTTCTCTTGGAAGCGGAGTAATTACCAGAAAGCTTTTCCCATGAAACCGTCCCTTGCATACTTTGCCCTCCTTTTGTTGCCGGCTCTCTCGGGCGCAACCCAGCCCCCGAACTTCGTCCTCGTCTACGTCGATGACCTGGGCTGGGCGGAGACTTCCGTGGAGATGATCCAAGGTCGTGCGGATACTAGGAGCGATTATTACCAGACCCCGAACATGGAACGTCTTGCCAAAGAGGGCATGGTCCTTTCGGCGTGCTATTCGCCGTCCGCCCTCTGTGCCCCTTCGCGAAACAGCCTCCTGCACGGCATGACCCCGAGCCGCCTTCGCTACACAGTCCTTTCCGCGGTGGAGGCGAAGAAGAAATACCTAGGAAAAATCACCATTCCCCAAGCCCTCAAAAAAGCCCACCCGGATTACATGACGGCTCATTTCGGGAAGTGGCACAATGAGAGCATCAAGCCGAATGAAGCGGGTTATGACGTGACGGACGGCCCGAATGGCAACGGTCCGGGAGATTTTGCCGACGATGGGAAGACGCACCTGCCCGATGATGATCCCAAGCGCATCTTTTCCCTTACTGACCAAAGCATCGGGTTCATGGAGGATCAGGTTGCTGCCGAAAAACCTTTCTACCTCCAGGTTTCCCACTACGCGATGCACATCTGGCACGACTCTCTGGAAGAAACTCGTGAAAAGTACAAAAGCCTCCCAATGGGCCGGAAATACCAAAAAAAGGACGACCTGCCCGAGGAGGACGTTTCCATCAGCATGTACAACCACGGCTGGATCATCAATTACGCCGCCATGCTCGACGATATGGACCGCGCCCTGGGCACTTTGCTGGATAGCATCGACCGCCTAGGGATTGCTGGCAACACGTACGTTATCCTGACCTCTGACAATGGTGGCGGGTTTCGGGGGAATGCACCCCTGAAGGGAGGGAAGGGCAGTCTCTACGAAGGGGGAATCCGGATGCCCGCGTTTGTCCGCGGCCCGGGAATCCAACGTGGTTCCTATTGCAACGTTCCAGTGGTGCAGTGGGACTTCCTGCAAACTTTCTATGACCTTGCGGGGGGAACGGAACCCCTTCCCCCGGAACTTGATGGCGGTAGCCTCCGGGATGTCTTTGAAAAAGGGGACAAGGGAACCGTAAGGCGGAATTCCAAAAGCCTCGTTTTCCACTTTCCGTGGCACACAGGCGAGCCTG
>CAXGVD010000273.1:0-4513 GCA_964012695.1 uncultured Opitutia bacterium | reverse complement strand
CCGCACTTCGGTATCGTTTGCTGTGCTTGGACATGGTTCTTGAAGGTGTGAATGGATTGTGGTGTACGGCGGGGCTTTTTTAGGGGCCTCAGTTTTCGACTTCTATCCCCATACTTCGCGCCGTCCCCTCGATGATACGGCAGGCGGCCTCCTTGTCGGTGGCGTTGAGGTCCTCCTTCTTGGTTTCAACAATTTCTAGGACTTGTGCCTTGGTCACCTTGCCGACCTTTTCGCGGTTCGGCGTGCCCGAGCCCTTAGGCACCCCGGCCGCTTTTTTAAGGAGGACGGCGGCGGGAGGCGACTTGAGGATGAAGCTGAACGAGCGGTCCGCGTAAACCGTGATGACGACCGGCAGAATCAAGCCCGCCCGGTCTTTCGTCTTGGCGTTAAACTCCTTGCAGAAACCCATGATGTTCACGCCTTGGGCGCCCAAGGCCGGACCCACGGGCGGGGCCGGATTGGCCGCTCCCGCAGGCAACTGCAAACGTATTTCACCTACTGCCTTCTTAGACATGTTGATTGATTCCTATTGGAGACGGAGCGCCGATTTTCAGATCTCGTCGGCTTTCTCCACTTGCCAGAATTCCAGTTCCACCGGGGTGAATCGTCCGAAAATCGAGACGGACACCTTGAGGCTTCCCTTCTCGGCGTCGATTTCCTCCACTTCCCCGGTAAGGTTGATGAATGGTCCGTCCAAAATCTTCACCACTTCCCCCTTCTCGAAGCGAACCTTTGGCACTTCCTTGCCCTTCGCTTCCTCCACCTGACGCAGGATCCGTCCGATTTCGTCCTCCTGCAAGGGCGTCGGATTCTCCCGACCGATGAAGTTGATCACCCCGTCCGTATCCTTCACCTTGTACCACGGGCCCTTTAGCAAGTTCCCCTCGGTGTCGTACAGACGCATCTCCACGAAGACATAGCCCGGATAGAACTTGCGGTCTCGTTGCCGCTTGCGCCCGTTCTTCACTTCGGAAACCGTTTCGATGGGAACGAGCACTTCTGAAAGGTGCTTGGAGAAGTCCTCGTCGTCCTCGCGGAAGCGGTCCAAGTATCGACGCACCTTGTCCTCGTGGTTGGAGAGACACTGTACCGCGTACCAACGCAAACCGTTTGTCTGTAAATCACTCATGACGACGCCCGTTCAGGAACCCCTAAGTTGTTCCGTAACGTACTCCACCCAGTTGGAGAGCGAGAAATCGGCCAGGGCGATGAAAGCTCCCAGAATCGCCACCCCCGCGATCACCACCGCTGTGGAACCACGCAATTCGGGCACGGTTGGCCAAGACGCCTTCTTCAACTCGGCTACCGTTTCTCCGTAGAAAGTACGGATCTTGCGGAAGGGATTCACGTGTAAATTTCTGGGGCTTGGGTTGGCTTTTTGGGTGAAGGAAATTTGGCGGGAGAAGAGGGACTCGAACCCTCAGCCTACGGTTTTGGAGACCGTCGCTCTGCCAATTGAGCTATTCTCCCCTCGTTTCCCGTGCCACTCATAATCCGTTAACGCTTGCATGGTGAGTCAAACGTTGCGGGACAGACCGACAAGGAACGACGAAACAAGAAAACACGCAGGGCGAGATGATGCCGTATGCCGAGGACTTGGTCTCCTTACGAAATTACTTCCGTGATGTTCCCTGCCCCAATCGTCTTGCCGCCCTCGCGGATGGCGAAACGTTGACCGGATTCCATCGCGATCGCCTTCTGCAGTTCCATCTCCACTGCGAGGTTGTCGCCGGGCATAACCATCTCCACGCCCTCGGGAAGATTAACAACCCCCGTGACGTCGGCCGTGCCGAAGAAAAACTGCGGACGATACCCCTTGAAGAAAGGCGTGTGACGGCCACCCTCGTCCTTAGTCAGGACGTAGATCTGGGCCTTGGCCTTGGCGTGCGGTTTGATGCTGCCCGGAGCGGCGATAACGTGACCGCGCTCGATCTCGTCTTTTTCGATGCCACGCAGAAGGATGCCCACATTGTCGCCTGCTTGACCTTCGCCAAGCTCCTTACGGAACATCTCGACGCCCGTACAAGTCGTCTTGCGGGACTCGCCCAGACCGACGATTTCGATTTCCTCGCCCACCTTGACCTTACCGCGCTCGATACGACCCGTGGCCACCGTGCCCCGGCCCGTGATGGAGAACACATCCTCCACCGACATCAGCAAAGGCTTGTCCACATCCCGCTCCGGTTCGGCGATTTCGCTGTCGATCGCGTCCATCAGACGTTGGATGGCAGGTAAACCCAGCTCGCCCTCGTCGTCTTCCATCGCCTTGGTCGCAGAACCTCTGATGATCTGGGCGTTGTCACCGTCAAACTCGTACTTGCTTAGCAAGTCCCGAATCTCCATGTCCACCAGCTCGAGTAGCTCCTCGTCGTCGCCCGACATCAAGTCGCACTTGTTCAGGAACACCACGATGTTTGGAACGTCTACCTGGCGGGCCAGCAGGATGTGCTCGCGGGTCTGGGGCATCGGGCCCGTAGAAGCGTCTACCACTAGGATCGCCCCGTCCATCTGGGCAGCTCCTGTGATCATGTTCTTGACGAAGTCCGCGTGCCCTGGGCAGTCCACATGGGCGTAGTGGCGGTTGGCGGACTCGTACTCCACGTGGGAGACTGCGATCGTTACGATCTTGGAGGCGTCCCTTACCGTACCGCCCTTGGCGATATCGGCATAGGTCTTGACCTCGGCTAGACCTTGACGAGCCTGCGCGTGCAGGATCGCCGTGGTCAAGGTGGTCTTGCCATGGTCGACGTGACCGATGGTCCCGACGTTGACGTGAGGCTTGGTGCGTTCGAACTGTTCTTTAGCCATGGATACAGCAGGTTAGGTTTGGTTGGAATTCGTGTGAAATGGAGCCCACGAGCGGACTTGAACCGCCGACCTCGTCCTTACCAAGGACGCGCTCTACCAACTGAGCTACATGGGCGCGGTCTATATTTTTAGAAAGGATTTTGTAGGAAACGTGTGATGCAGGTGAAGGAGTGTGAACGAATAGGGCGAAGGTAGAAAGGGTCTTAAGTTCGCAACGAGGCCTTGCGTCGCGAAAAACGAGCTAAAATGAAGACGGTTCCCATCTCCGTCAAGGCTTTTCACGAAAAAAGAAGCAAGCTCTTTTCATGGCTCGATTCGGAGTAGGTAGTAGCCGTCCGGTAGGGTGGGGATGGCACCCGGCTTTGAGAAGTGGGCTTGGATGCTTTCGTCCACATGGGCGTTACCCGATGAGCGGGTCGGGGCGGGAGGGCCCGCGGGCAAGCCTTCGGAAACATAGAATGCATATTCCGCTGGCCCCCATAGCGCCGTGCCGAAGTGTTGGAGAAAGTCCTTGGGCAAGGGCACGGAGGCGCGGGCCTGACCCTTTCCGTGTTCGAAGACGATGGCTTGCAGCCTTTCCCCTATCGGTCTGCCCACCAATTCGTCTGGGGGTTCCGGATCTGTTCCGAAACCATCTGCTTCCGATCGTGCCATAGCACGCATAATTTCCTCGCGTCGGGCACTGGAGTTGTTGTCCTGTCCTTTGGGCTTTACTGAAGCCCAGGGATCGGGTACAGATGTTTTGGGTGGTTGAGGTTCAGCGCCTGGTGCGTGGGGCAGGGAGCCTCCGACGGTCGGCACCCCGGAAGACAGAGAGCCTGGCAGAAACAGGACCGACGAATCCTTGAAGTCCATGAATTCGGAAATAACTGGCGAATTCGAGGCGGGGAGGAAGCGCACGGCCGCGGTCGGCTCTTTCGTTTCGATCGGATAGGGGGGCATGGCTTGTATTGACGAAAACAGGAAATAGCCGCCAGTCCCGAAAGGTAGAAGCAAGGGGAGCAGCAGGTCCCGGGAACCTTTCAAAATAAGTTTCAAGGGGCATCCCTGTCTTCGAGCGCCAATTGAGTGTGGAGGAAGCCGTTCGAACGAGCGATGTCGCAGACCGCTACGAAAGTCTCGAACTTAACCTTTGCGTCTGCCCTAATTAACAGGGCTCCATGCGTGAACCCCGACGCCCGAAGCGCCTTAAGGGCTTGTGGCAGGGATTCCAGCGACAACTTTCTGCCCTCAAGAAACAACTGTCCTTCCGGTTTGATCGACAACACCGATCCTACGTTTCTACCGCTGATCAAAGCCTGCGAGGCCCGGGGCAATTCTAAGTCCAGCGCCATACCTTGGGCATAAACCAATTTGGCGTCGGACAGCAAATAGGTCATTCCCGCTAGAAACAGCAGGTCGATGAAAGGCGCTGCGAAGGCCGCACGACGGGACTGGCGGCGGGCGGTCTTGAAAGAGAAACTCTTCAGGCTCGAGGTCATGATTCGCTCGTCCCATCAACACCCGAATCCTCGCTCTTCGCAGGTTCGGTTTCTTCGTATTCGACGCTCAAGAAGCTGAAGAGGCCGTGAGCGACCCACTCCATGTCCCGAATCACGGAGTCCGTCCGTGACTCCAGCAATCTTCGTCCGCAATAAGCTGTGATTGAAATCGCCAAGCCGGCGGCGGTAGTGACTAAGGCCGTTGATAGATCGCCTGCGAAGTT
>CAXGVD010000272.1:0-4518 GCA_964012695.1 uncultured Opitutia bacterium | reverse complement strand
GACCGAAATCGGGCTTTGCCCGAGCCCAACGCGGTGGAGGTTGGGATACCTATTGCCGGACCTGCAACGCCACCAGCCGCAGCGGTTCAACAGAAGCATACGCCGGCAGCCAGACTGGTTTCCGCCTGATTCGCTTACCTAAATAGCGTAACCAGCATCGGGAATTTCGCCTTCCTAGACTGCGGCAACATGATCCCCTCGGGTGCTCCGGCCGGAAGCTTGACTGGCGACCTCGTCGCAGTAGTTTAAGTAGATATGGGAAATACTGTTTAGTTTTGGATCGTTGGATGAAGAACTTACTGGTCGCTGTGTTCGTCGCCCTGCTGATGGCGGGTTGCGGGAATGGGATTTCGATTGGGCACAAGGAGAAGGAGGGCCGATTAAATGAAATACCGGAAGGGATTGTCTTCAGAACAAAAATGGCTTCCCATACCTGGAGAGAGGCACAATATCACTTGGACACGGGCGAACTGTTCTTGATTGGCGAGCAAACCCACGGTTACGATCATTATACAACGGGGGGCAATGATATTTGGTGGTGTTACATGAACACCTCCGACAAAGGATCCGGCCTCATTGAATTCTTGATGGATAGGAACAAAAAAGCAAAGGCCACCAAGGAAAAGGCGATTGCAAATGGCTGGCAGACCTACGGGCAAGGGAACTACAGCTTTCTTGAGCTTAGGCCGTTACCCTCCCAAAACACTTTCATCAACCTCGAAGCACCGAGACAAACGGGAGGGACGGACACGACCGAAGCCTATACGGCCGACTATCAGGCCATTGATAACAGCAAGGTTTTTTACACGATCTACAGGAACGCCAACAACGGCAAGGTATACTCTGGTGTGGGCGGCCCCTCCGTCAAGCAAGCCGTTGGTTCACTGCCACCGGGAGACGGCAGCCTCAATCGGGACAATGGGGTGAGGGCCGACATCGCGTTCAAGGCAAGGATACCTTTGTCGGACTCGGACAAATGGGAGCTTTACAAAAAGTTTCCGGTACAAGAGGCCATTTACGACGACAACTCCAAAGCCTACCATTACGTTCATCCTCACGGATTATAAAAATCGCACTCGAGAGGACTCGAGCGTACGGGAAGATCAAGAGTCGGAAGGTTCGGATGCCACCAATTGTATCAGGCAGGATACGGATGGGTTTCCGGGGGGCGAAGCCGTAAAGGACATGGCCGAAGGCTCGGACGGCTTTACGGACCCACCAGGTCTGGAGCCAAGAAATACCTACCTCGCGGCAATGGCGGTGAAGAAGGGCTAAGTGGAAAAGGGAGTCGCGAATGAATTTCCTCGTGTCGACGGCTGGGACGAAAAATCCGCCCAAGCAGCGTAGCCTTTCCGGAGAAGAAAGTCTACTGCCCTCGTCAGTTCGAAAAATCCCCTCCGAACGTTCGCATACAGCCTGTTGCCGATCTTCAACTCGTAGTCTTCCGTCAAGCCTGCTGGTTCAAGCCAGAAGCACAAGTCTTTGACGGACCGCCGACCAAGGTTGACAGGGGGACCCAGGTCCGTTTCCAAGTACACCATTTCCGCGCCACTTTCCGGCAAGTCATGAGCATTCGTATCCTTCATTTTCTCAAAAAGCCGACATGGTTCGCCTTGCTCGCCTTCTTCGGTCTTGGTTTTTCCAGTGTGGCGGAGGCCGCCCGCGTGTACAAGGAACGCATCCAACCAAGGTGGGCCGGCGACGGCTCCCACTTCTGGTACCACAACGACTTACCCGAGGGAGGGCGCGAATTCGTGCTGGTGGACTTGTTGGAAGGGACGCGGGAGCAGGCTTTCGTCGCTGAGCGGTTGGCAGAGGCGCTAGGCGAGGCGGGGCTCAAGGACATGAAGGCCGAACGCCTCCCAGTGGAGCCGCTTCACTTCGACGTCCGGGAAAAACTCGTTTATCTTCGGGCCAAGGGGAAACACTTTTCCTGGAACCGAAAGACGAGCGAACTCACGGAGGTGGAGCGGGACGACGCGCCGGTTCCCCCAAAGGTAGAGGCTCCGACGAAAGAGGAGGACGACGACAAACCGGATGCAACCAAGCCCTACTACCCCAGCCGCAGGAATTCGCCCGACGGAAAGTGGCGGGCCTACGTAGAGAACCACAACCTCTTCGTGCGGGCCATAGAGGGCGAAGAGAAGCGCCAACTCACCCGGGACGGCAAACCCGACTACGCCTACCACGCCCCCTACTGGGCCCCCAACTCAAACAACCTCGTCGCCTTCCGGGTGAAACCGGGGAAGGTAGGCAACGTCCATCTGGTCGAGTCCTCCCCCAAAGGCGGCGGTCGGGCCAAACTCCACAGCCGTCGCTACGCCCTGCCCGGCGACCCATTCCCGCTCCACGAGCTCAACTGGTTCGACCTCGACAAGAAGACCCACGACAAGCCCGAGGTGGGCGTCATCGACTTGCACGGCCCGCACCTGAAGTGGACGCCGGACGGACGTAGTTTCCTCTACCGGAAGGTGGACCGCGGACACCAGCGTCTGCGGGTCATCGAAGTGGACGTGCTCACGGGCAAGCACCGCAACCTCATCGACGAAAAAAGCGACACCTTCATCTGGACCGAGCACGCCCTGGACCTCGGCGTCCCGCTCGTCAATCGACTTCGACGGACCGAGGAAATCATCTACTTGTCGGAAAAGGACGGCCACCGCCACCTCTACCTCGTAGACGTCGCCACGACCGAGATGAAACCCATCACGAAGGGCGAATTCGTGGTGCGCTACGTGGACCAAATTGACGAGGAGAACCGCCAAATTTGGTTCCGGGCATCGGGCCACAACCCCGGGCAGGACCCCTACCTCATGCACCACTACCGGATCAATTTCGACGGCTCGGGTTTCACCGCGCTCACCGAGGGCGACGGCTGGCACGAAATCACCTACTCACCCGACCGCAAGTTCATCATCGACCGCTACTCTCGAGTGGATATGGCGCCCGTTCACGAACTGCGCCGCGTATCCGATGGCAAGCTCGTCTGTCCGCTGGAGAAGGCGGACGTCTCGGAACTGCTCGCCGAAGGATGGGAACCGCCCGAGGTCTTCTCCGCCAAGGGCCGAGACGGCAAGACCGACGTCTGGGGCATCGTCTGCCGCCCCAAGAACTTTGACCCGAACAAGAAGTACCCCGTGATTGAGCCCATCTACGCGGGCCCGCACGATTCATACGTCCCAAAAAAATTCAGGGCGGGCCGCCTCTTCTCCAGCTGGACGGAAATGGGCTTCGTAGTGGCCAAGCTGGACGGCATGGGGACCGCCAACCGCTCCAAGGCCTTCCACGACGTCTGCTGGCGAAATCTCAAGGACGCGGGCTTCCCCGACCGCATCCTCTGGCACAAGGCCTACGCCGCACAAAACTCGTGGTACGACGTCACCCGCGTCGGCATCTACGGGGGTTCGGCGGGCGGCCAAAGCTCCACAGGCGCTTTGCTTTTCCACCCCGACTTCTACAAGGTGGCCGTCTCCTCCTGCGGGTGCCACGACAACCGCATGGACAAGTCCTCTTGGAACGAGCAGTGGATGGGCTACCCCGTAGGCCCTCAATACGCCGAGTCCTCCAATGTGGAGAACGCCCACCGCCTCCGGGGTCGCCTCCTGCTAATCGTGGGCGAACTGGACAAGAACGTTCCGCCGGAATCCACCTACCGCCTCGTGGACGCCCTAATCAAGGCGAAAAAGGACTTCGACTTCATCCTCGTGCCCGGAGCGGGCCACGGCGGAGACGGACGCCACGGACACCGCCGCCGCGTCGACTTTTTCCGCGAGTACCTAATGGGTATCGAGCCCCCCGACCACAACGCCAAGTAAGCCTCGCCGTGAAGTCTTTTCGGCGGACCGAGCGGGTCCGATCCTCCCCGGAGCTTTCAGCCCCGATTAGGGGGCTCAAGGCCGGAGCCTTCTTCGGGGGACGGCGGAAGCGGAGGCGGAGAGTCGTCTACGCCGTTTTCGGGAGGGGTTTCCGGAGGAACGACTTGGTCCCGGAGGTCGTCGATTTCCTTGGGGTCGGCAAAGCGATTGAAGGATTCGCGCTCGCCGGAGGGCGATTGGGTAAGCTTTAGGAGTAGATCTTCGTTTTCCCGGTCAACGTAGAAGATTTGGAGGAGTTTGGAGTGTGCGTCGTTGATGAGCTTCTTTGAGTCGTCAAAGGGGGAGAAGAGTTCGGGCTGAAGGCGTTTGAGGCGGGCGAGGGATTCGTCGAGTTGGGGGAGGAGGGCTTCTTTTCGCTCAAGCAGTTCCTGTTCGGGGGCGGATTGTTTGGACTTGAGCCACGAATTTTCCTCCAGCAGGAGCGCGTGCACGGCCTCGCAAATTTCGAGGTGAGAGGTCAGGACTTCCCTTGGTTCCATGAAAGAATTTGTAGCGCGTGGAAGCGCGGATGGGAAGTTAATACCCCGGGCCCGAGAACATCCGGGGCGGAAGGAAGGCGGGCTAGAATTGCGAGGGGAGGTCCACGCCACCGCCTCCGGCTCGGATGCCGTAGCGGTTGGCGGCTTGGCGGAGGCCGCGGGTG
>CAXGVD010000271.1:0-4531 GCA_964012695.1 uncultured Opitutia bacterium | reverse complement strand
CTTGTAGGTGAGGCGTTCGTGGTCGATGCCGAGCAAGTGCAGGATGGTGGCGTGGAAATCGTGGACGTGGACCCCGTTCTCGGCGACGTTGTAGCCGTAATCGTCGGTCATGCCGTAGGTGACGCCCGGCTTGGTCCCACCGCCAGCCATCCAGATGGAGAAACAGCGCGGGTGGTGGTCCCGGCCGAAGTTGCCGGCGCTGAAGTTGCCCTGGCAGTAGTTGGTGCGGCCAAACTCGCCGCCCCATATGACTAGGGTGTCCTCCAACATGCCCCGGTTCTTGAGGTCGGCGACGAGTGCGGCGGAAGCACGGTCCGTCTCCTTGCATTGACGCCGGATGCCGCCAGGCAGACCGCCGTGCTGGTCCCACCCGGGATGGTAGAGTTGGATGAAGCGGACGTCCTGTTCGGCCAATCGGCGGGCCAGCAGGCAGTTGGCGGCGTAACTACCGGGCTTGCGAGCTTCCTCTCCGTAGAGCTCGAAGGTGGAGTCGGGTTCCTTGGAGAGGTCGGTCACCTCGGGAATGGAAGCCTGCATCCGGAAGCCCATCTCGTACTGGGCGATGAGCGTCTCAAGCCTCGGGTCACCCGTACGCTTGAGCTGAAATTCATGAAGCTCGCGGAGACGGTCAAGCATCTTGCGGCGGCCTTCAGCGCTGACGCCAACGGGGCTGTTGAGGTAGAGGATGGCATCCTTGTCCGCACGGAATCGGGTGCCGGCGTGCTTACCGGGAAGGAAGCCGCTTCCCCAAAGGCGGGAGACCAGCGGCTGGCCGCCCTTGCCCTTGGTGACGAGGGTGACGAAGCTGGGCAGGTTCTCATTCATCGAGCCGAGCCCGTGGGAAAGCCATGCACCCATGCTGGGGCGGCCGGGGAACTGGGAGCCGGTCTGCATGAAGGTGACGCCGGGACCGTGGTTAATCGCCTCGGTGTACATGGAGTTGACGATGCACAGCTCATCGGCGACCTTGGCGGTCTCGGGAAGCAGTTCGCTCATCCACTGCCCGCTCTTGCCGTGCCGGGCGAACTTGAAGGGGGAGCCGACCAGCGGCAGGCTGGCTTGGTTACCGGACATACCGGTGAGACGTTGACCCTTGCGTACGAGATCGGGCAGTTCCTTGCCGGTTTCCTCGACGAGGCGGGGCTTCGGGTCAAAGAGGTCGAGCTGGGATGGGCCGCCGGACTGGAACAGGTAGATGACACGCTTGGCCTTGGCCGCGTGGTGGAGGCCCTTGCCCGTCTCAGCGTGGAGTAGGTTGGCGAGGGCGATGCCTCCGAGGCCGCCCCCAAAGCGCCTGAAGAAGCCGCGACGATCGAGGCCGAGGGAAGGTTCGTAGCCGGTACAGGTGGGTGAAGGCTTCATCGTTTGGAGATGGATTCGTCGAAGTTCATCAGAGTGGATACAAGGACGGTGACGGCGGCCAGCCAGGTAGGGTTATCGGCCTTGGCCTTGAACTCACCCGTGGAAAGGAAAGCCTTGGCCTGGTTGGTGTCGGCGAAGACGGTTTCCTGCTCGGCAAGCAGGCGACCGAGGGTCTCGCGCTCCTTGTAGCCAGGGAAGCGACCAGTCAGCAGACGGAAGGCGTTCTCGACGATGCGGTCCCGGTTGTCGCCATGCTGCTCGATGAGCTTCTGCGCCGAAGCGCGAGCGGCCTCCACGAACTGTGGACCGTTGAGCAAGACGAGGGTTTGCGTGGCGGAGTTCGTGCGTTCGCGCCGTACCATGCAGACGTCCCGCTTGGAGGAGTCGAGGGTCATTAGGACGGGCGTGGGCGCGGTGCGCTTCCAAAAGGTGTACACGCTGCGGCGGTAAAGGTTGGGGGGGCGATCCGGATTGATAGGCTTGAAGGAAAGCTTGAGGTCGTAGGGCTTTACGCCTGGGCCGCCAAACTGCCGGTGGAGCAGGCCGCTGACGGCGAGGGCGGAGTCCCGAATCATCTCGGACGGCAGGCGGTAGGCGGAACTCCGGGCCAGAAGAAGATTCTCGGGATCAGCTTCGAGGGCCTTGGGTTCGATGAAACTCTTCTGGCGGTAGGTAGCCGAGAGTAACATCGTCTTGAACAGGTGACGCAGGTCCCAACCGGACGCCACGAAGTCCCGTGCCAGCCAGTCCAACAGTTCGGGGTGAGTGGGTGGTCTGCCCTGGCTGCCGAAATCCTCCGAAGTAGGAACCAGTCCGCGGCCGAAGAGCATTTGCCAGTAGCGGTTGACGGTGACTCTGGCTAGGAGCGGATGATCGGGAGCGGTAAGCCACCGGGCAAGTCCAAGGCGGTCCCGGGGTAAGTCGGAGGGCATTGAAGGGAGAACGGCGGGCACGTTTCGCTCCACCACTTCGCCGCGTTCAGAATAGAGTCCTCGCTTGAGGATGTGCGTCACACGTGGTGTCGGCATTTCCTTCATGACCATGATTTCTGTAAGGCGTTGACGGGCATCGCCGAAAGCCTCGCGGGCCTCGCGGAGTTTTTTTAATTGCTCGACATAGGGCCCGTAGGTGGTGCGAAGAAAGGCGGCGAAGAGTTCGTCCTCCGCGTCCTCCTGACCAGCTCCGGCAAGTTCGCCGACCTCGGCGGCAGTCAGCTCCCGGGCGAAGACGTACAGCTCGTCCACAAGACCGTTCTTGAAACCCCGGTCGCGCATGCGTTGACCGATAGCGAGGAAGGGGTCTCCCCCACCAGTGATTTCACGGGTAAGGTGGTCGCGCGATACTTTCTTTTTCACTCGAGCACCGTTGCGGAAGAGGTTCAGACCGACCGCAAGCGAGGAGCCGTCGTAGGTCACAGCGATGTGAGTCCATACGTCGAGTGGAAGTGGTTGCGGGTCGAGGACGCGGATGGCGTTCCCCGGCCAGAAGTGGATGAGCGCGGCGGAGGGACGTCCGTCTTCCAGAAGAAGCTCGTAGCCTCGGCTGGCGGCATCCGTCCATGCCTTGGAACGCCGCAGGACGACGGCCCGCTCCAGCTCCTGCGTGGGCCGCACCCAGAGAGCGAGACTGAAGGGTTGGTGTCGGTTGAAGTCCCCCAGGCCCTTTGGCAGGTTGACGGCATGGTCGCCGGTCAAGCGAACGGCGTTGCCGGCCTTGCCGGGCTCAACGATGTTCTTGCCTCCACTACCAGCCGGGCGTTTGGGGTCGGCTAAGTTCGCGAACTTGCCGCCCTTGTTCTCCTCGAAGGCAAGGTGGGCGACGGGCGGATGCTTCGTCAGCAGGGTTTTCGAGAAATCCTCGCCGAGTTTTCCGAACGCCTGCTTGGCCTCGCCAGAGTTGGCTATGCGGCGCAGTTCGGCCTCGGCGGCCTTGACCTTCCCCTCGTCCGGCAGGTCGCCCAGTTCGAGGGTGGGCGTGGGCACGGAGCCGGTGAAATAGGAGTAGAGCCCGGCCTCGTCGATGTTGTTGAAAAAGGCGGAGAGGGCGTAGTAGTCCTTCTGGCTGATGGGGTCGTATTTGTGGTCGTGGCAACGGCTACATTCGAAGGTCAGCCCGAGGAAGGCCGTCCCGAAGGTGTGCACGCGGTCGGCCACGTACTCGATGCGGAACTCCTCGGGCACGCTGCCGCCCTCGACCTTCTGCGAATGCAGCCGGTTGAAGCAGGTGGCGAGGGTTTGGTCGCGGGTGGCGCCGGGGAGCAGGTCGCCGGCAATCTGCCAAGTGACGAACTGGTCGTAGGAAAGATGGTCACGGAAGGATCGCAGAACCCAGTCGCGCCAAGGCCAGACGTTGCGGTTGCGGTCCACCTGATAACCGTAGGTGTCGGCGTAGCGGGCCACGTCAAGCCATTCGGCGGTCATGCGTTCGGCGTAGGCCTCGGAGGCCAGCAGGCGGTCCACCGCCTTCTCGTAGGCGTAGCCGGACTTGTCCGTGACGAAGGCGTCCAGCTCTTCAAGGGTGGGCGGCAGGCCGGTGAGGTCGAAGGTGGCCCGGCGCAGCCAAGTGGACTTGTCCGTCTCGGCGGAAGGCGTCAGGCCGGAACCGCGCAGACCTTCGGCGACGAAGTGGTCGATGGCGTTGCGAGGTGCCGGATGTTCGCTCTCGGGTACAGGCGAGCTCTCGGGCAAGGGCTCGAAGGACCAATGCCTGCGGTATTCGCCGCCTTCGGCAATCCATTGGTCAAGCAAGGCCTTCTCCGCCTCGGTCAAAGGCAACTTGGCCTTGGGTGGCGGCATGACTTCATCCGCTTCATCGCTGCGGATGCGCCAGTGGATTTCCGACTCCTTCAACTTGCCCGGGACGAGAGCAAACACACCGTCGTAGTCCTTGGTGGCGTTCTCGAAGGAATCCAATCGGAGCTTGGACTTCTGGTTCTTGTCGTCTGGTCCGTGGCACTTGAAGCACTTGTCCGAAAGGATCGGCCGGACGTCCCGGTTGAAGTCGAGCTTGGCCGCCAAGGAAAGCTGACCCAAAAGCAGGAGGCAGGCAACTGACAAGAAACGACGGCAAGACATGGCGAATAAAGATATCATTCGTACAAGCCCTATAAGAATTATAGGAATCCAAGGCCTCATCACACCAGTGCTGCCTTGACCACCTTGGCCTTCTC
>CAXGVD010000270.1:0-4548 GCA_964012695.1 uncultured Opitutia bacterium | reverse complement strand
CTCAGGCAGTAGGCGTAGTGAATTTGTTGCTTTTCGGGGCGTGAGGCGAGGGTGGCTTGGAACGCCCGTCCGTAGCCGCTTCGTGCGAGCAGGCTTTCGTCAAGATACTCGTCCTGCTCGTTGCGGTTCTGGGCCAGCATGGGAATAGTTTTGGCGGGAACTGTGGGAGCCTCCAGGTAGGTGAGGACAGTGCAGAGTTCACGGTTTAGGGCGTCCGATCCGGCGGGGTAGTGAGGGTCAAGCTTGTTCACGATGACTGAGGCTTGCTTGGGGTCGGGCCGACCGAGGCGGAGGAAGACGAGGCCGTAGTTGCGCAGGAGATGAAGCTGTTGGGTTTCCGTGAGCTTCACCCAGTCGAGGCGACCAAGGGCGTCCAAGGCGCCGTCGCGCAGGTCGGTGGAGCCGTTGCGGGCGAGAGCCGTGAGGGCCGTGAGGAGGGTCTGCGGGTCTCGCTCGGCGAGAGCCTTATTTTCCCAGGAATCTACGGGCTGATGCTCCAAGGCGATACGGGCGGCGTTGCGGAGGTAGCGGTCTTCGCTTCCGAGGCTCGGCCAAAGTGCGGCGAGGTCGCTTGAGTTTCCCGGGCGGTGGAGAGCTTCCAGCTTGCGCCGCAGGGCCCGGGCCTCTGCGCCTTCGGCATTCTTCCCCGATACGGGGGCGGTGGACTTCTCGCCCACATAGGTGACGCGGTAGAGGAAGGATTTGGCTCTGCGACCGCCCACCGCGAAGTAGAAGGCGCCGTCCTTTGGGTGGACTACGGCGTCGGTTACAGGAAGCGGCTTGCCACCCACGAATTCCTCTCGTTCGGCAACGTAGCCAGCCCCTTCTGGTTTCAGGTGAACAGCCCAGATGGAGCCGTAGGTCCAGTCGAGGGCGAACACCGCCTTTTGGTATTTGGCGGGAAACTTGGTGCCCGCCCCGGAGGTAACGCCGGTGGGGGAACCGGGGCCCACGTCCACGACGGCGGGCAGAGTGTCCGCGTAGTAGGGAGGAAATTTGCCCGAGCCGTTGCGCCAACCGAACTCCCCTCCGCTCACGGCGTGGCAAATGCGGGTGGGGCGGTACCAAGGGGTACCGGCGTCCCACTCCATGTCGGAGTCGTAGGTGAACAGCTCGTCGTCTTGGTTGAAGGCGATGCCGTAGGAGTTGCGGAAGCCGGTGGTGAAGAATTCCCACGTCTCCCCTTCGCGGTCGGTTCGGGCAATCCAGCCACCCGGAGCCTTCAGCCTTCTGGCGTGTCCGCGGGCGTCGGGCATTCGTGCAAGCAATTGATCCTCTTGCCAGACGGGAGGCACAAGGGTTTTCTCGTGGTTGGGGGTCTTTGTGGAGTTTCCCGCCACTATGTAGAGCTGTTTGCCGTCCGGACCGAGCTCCACATCGTGAGGGCCGTGTTCGCCGCCGCCCGAGAGGGCCCGGAGTTTATCCACTTGGTCGAATTGGTCGTCTCCCGTGGTGTCGCGGAGGCGGTAGAGGCCGCTGCCGGGGCCGCCGTTGGCGCAAAAATAGAGGCTGTCGAAGGCCCAGGTAAGCCCTTGGGCACTGGTCATGTTCACCTGCATCTTTTCCACTGAGGCTTTGCCGGCCTCGTCGAGGGTGATGCGGTAGAGGCCGGCGTTGCCTTGGTCGGAGGCGTAGAGACGGCCCTTGTCGTCCACGGCTAGGCTGACCCAGGAACCTTGGGATCGGGGCACATCGTACACCATTTCCACCTTGAAGCCTTCGGAGTGGCGGATTGTGTTGCCGGGCAGTGCACCCGCCACGGGCTTGCGTCCGCCGCCCGCGAAGACGTCTCCCCACGGTTCCATGCCCATCTTGCCGTGGACGATGGGTTTTCTGCCTGCCGTCACGCCTTGAGTCTTCCAGTCCTTAGTTTCCTGTTCCGAGAGGAGCCAGGATTCGTCCGTTACTACGGACAGCTTTTTTCCCGAAGCTGTGGTCACCTTCAACTCGAGAGCGAATGCCGCCACGCCGCCACGGTTTTGGGCTCGCGCAACGATGAGGTTGGCGCCCGGCTTGAGTAACTTCTTCACCTCCACGCCCACGGGTTGTTGCCAGTCGGGGTTGCTTCCCGCGGACTTGCCGTTCAGGAAGACCTCCGATCGGTTGTCGCAGGTGAAGAGGAGCTTGGCTTCCTTGATGGCTTCGGGGAGGTCGAAGATTTTCGAGAAAAAGTGCGGTTGGTTGCCGCTGGTCGCTTTCGTGCTCCAAATCCACTGCGGAGCGGATTGGGCGGCGAGGAATTCGGCCTGAAGCAGGAAGACGATAGGAAGGAGAAGAAAAATGGAACGATAGGCAGTCATGGCTCCCAGAGAACTTTTTTTGCCGGCGGCGGCAAAACCAAAAACGAGCGGCGACCCTCGTTTCTTTCTCCGGACTTTCCTCCACAACCGGGTTGCTGTTGCATGTGCACTTGTGGACTAGGATTCGCAACGCCCTAACGAAGTAATGAGAATACCTATCTTTTTTCTAGCGGGGTCGAACTTTTCGTGTTCACCGATGCCCATGAGGGCAATTTCGTTCGATACATCGATGTTTTAGTTCCAATCGATCTCGTTCGATAACATCTCGAAGAAGACCTCGCCCGATTCATGAACCTGAGGTGAAAACGCCGGCGCTTCAGCTTTTCTTCTCTTCCTTGAGGCGCAGCTGTCCGCAGGCGGCATCGATGTCGTGGCCCTTTTCCATGCGCAGGGTTACGGCGGAGGGGCGTTCATTCTCCACCGTTCGGAGGAAGGCGCGTATGCGGTTTTCGGGCGGGCGTTTCCAGTCGAGGCCGTCCACCTTGTTGTAGGGAATGAGGTTTACCTTGGCCCGGAGGCGGCGGGCGTGGTCGGCCAGCAGGGCGGCTTGCTCGGGTGAGTCGTTTACTCCGTCGATGAGGATGTATTCCAGAGTAATCATCTTGCGACGGGCGTGGATGAAGGTTTCGCAGGCGTCCAGCAGTTCTCCCATGGGGTAGCGTTTGTTGATTGGCATGATTTGCTCCCGGGTGGCGTCGTCCCCGCCGTGCAGGGAGACGGCGAGACGCACTTGGGCCGAGTATTCGGCCAACTCGAGAATGCGGGGGACGAGTCCGCTGGTCGAGAGCGTGAGGTGGCGGGCCCCGATGCCTAGGCCCTTGGGCGAGAGGATGACGTCCATGGCGGGCAGAAGCGCCTGCAGATTGGCGAGGGGTTCGCCCATGCCCATGAAGACGAGGTTGTCTATTCGTCGCCCAGCTTCGTTGCGGGCCAGAAGGATTTGCCCCACGATTTCGCCAGTCGTCAGGTTGCGCTTTAGCCCGTCCAGTCCGCTTGCGCAGAATTTGCACCCTAGGGCGCAGCCGACTTGCGTCGACACGCACAAGGTGAGACGGGCGGCTCGGTTCCCGTCTTTGCCGGGGGTGGCGGGAATGAGCACGCTCTCGATGAATTGGCCGTCTCGTAAGCGCCACAGGAACTTTCGTGTGGTGTCCGCCGAACCTTGCAGGCGAGCCCGTTCCATCGGAAGCAGGTCCCATTGCGAGGCCAAAGCGTTCCGAAGCTCGGCGGGCAGGTTCGTCATGCCTTCGAAGGACAGGATGCCTTTGTCGTACACCCACTGGCGTACCTGTTCCACCCTATAGGCGGGAACTCCGGGAATCTCCCATGATTCCAGTGGAAGATCCGTGAGGAGAGGGAGGAGGCTGGAGGATGGCATGGAGACTTTTTCGCGCTTAATCGCTTGGCAAAGCAAAGTTGGAGCAAACCCAGTAAGTTCAGTGGCCGAATTTTTTCATTCCGCAGGACAAGCTGGCTCGTTTGCGAGCGGGTAAGGGCTTGTTGTAGGGAATTAGGCGAGGCCTTGCCGAAAAAACTAAATCCGGGTGCGTCGGCCTTTGGACTCTCAGGTTATCAGCTTGTGGATGGGTTCGGCACCTTCTACGCCTACAAGCCTTTTGTCGAGGCCGCCGTGGAAGTAAGTTAGGTGGTTGGGGTCAAGGCCGAGAAGGTGGAGGATGGTGGCGTGCAGGCGGCGGACGTGGTAACGGTCGGTTACGGCGGCACTTCCGAGTTCGTCGGTCTCGCCGAGGCTGATTCCGCCTTTGATGCCGCCTCCTGCTAGCCACATGGTGAAGCCGTAAGAGTTGTGGTCGCGGCCCGTGCCTCGGGCGTACTCGGCGGTGGGTTGGCGTCCGAATTCGCCTCCCCAGACGATGAGGGTGTCTTCAAGGAGACCGCGTTGCTTGAGGTCCTTGATGAGGCCGGCGATGGGCTTGTCGGTGTTGCCGGCATGGTAGGTGTGGTTCTTGATGAGGTCGCCGTGGGCGTCCCAGTTTGCGTCGTTGTGGTTACCCCCGGAGTACACTTGTACGAAGCGTACGCCGCGTTCCACGAGGCGGCGGGCGAGGAGGCATTTGCGGCCGAAGTCCTCCGTACGGGAACCGTCTATGCCGTAGAGTTTCTTGACGTGCTCGGGCTCGGCGTCGAGATCCACCGCCTCGGGGGCGGAGGCCTGCATCTTGTAGGCGAGTTCGTAGGAAGCGACGCGGGCCGCGAGGTTGGTGTTGTCGTAGCGTTCGGAGAGGTG
>CAXGVD010000269.1:0-4557 GCA_964012695.1 uncultured Opitutia bacterium | reverse complement strand
CCTCCCGCCGTCCCACCTGAGAATCCCAACCCCTTCGATCAGGCACCCCCTCCACCTTCGGGACCCCCGCCTGGGAACCCGTTCGATCTGGCCCCGCCCGTGCCTACGCCCGCAAATCCCTTCGACGCCGTTCCCGCACCAAACGACTCCTAGCCCGCTCCCGATTTAGCCCGTTTCTTCGGGCTCGACTCTGATTTCTTTAGTTGGAAGGAAGGTTACAATTCCTTCTCGCGTATCCAGACAAACTTACCCGTAGGCAGGTACAGTTTGGCACCTAGGGAGGCGTGTTCCACCCACTCGCGTTCGAGCAACTTATGGCGCTCGGTCGGGAGGTTGGAGACGACGGCTCGGTGTTGGTCCAGGCCCACCAAGTCGAAAAGTGAGTGTGGGACCGACTCCTCAAGGGCCTGAGCGCTCCCGAAGGCTTTGGCCCGTTCCTTGGCCTCGACGTAGCTTGTGTAGGAGGAGTCGAAACCGGAGGAGGGGAGGAGGGTGCCGTCTTCGTCGCGTATGGCGATTTCCCGCACGTCGGTGGTCCACAGGGGGGCGACGGGCTCGCCTTGGGCGTCCATGCCCATGATGACGACGGGTTTCTTGTCGCGGTTTCGGTAGGGGGGGATTTCCTTGAGGGCTTTGCGCGCGGCTTCGATGGCGTTGGCAAAACTGGGACCGTCCGTGCGGTAGCTTTGGGATAGCTCGCCCGTGGGCAGTACTATGGCGAGAGTGGCCACTTCGGGACGGAGGATGATTTGCTTTCCGGTTAGGTATCCATTGTCGAAGGAGCCGACTTCTCGCAATGGTCCCCTTCTTGCCGCGCTTGCCGTGGCGTCCGTGAAGTTGTCATCGAGGGAGGGTGGGTAGTAGGCGCGGTATTCGCCGTGGGGGGAGTCGTCCTTGAAGGAGCAGGAGAGGCGGAGGTTTGAGTGGGCCTCCATTTCGTCGGGTTCGAGGTCGAGTTCCTTAAGTTTTTCGAAGAAGCGTTCGACGGCGGAGAGGGAGTAGGGGTAGTAGAAGTTGCAGGAACCGTCCAGACGGCCCCGGCGGTAGGTCTTTTCGAAGACGAGTTCGCCCGCCTTGCCGTAGGCGGAGAAGCGTCCGTGGCGCTCGCCCGCGAGGAAGGAGCCTTTCAGGACGGGGAGGCCATTGTCGCGGAGGAAGGTGAAGTTGCCGTCGGGCAAGCCTTCCTTGAACTGAATCTTAAAGTGTTGGGAGCCGTTGGGATGGTTTTCCGTGACGAAGCCGTCGTAAGGCTCCTTATCGTCGATGAGGAAGAGGACGCGACCGTGGCCTTCGTCCTTCCGGTACTCGACTTCCTCGGTGGTGACGGTGGGGGGGCCGCAGGCGCCGAGGAAGGAGAAAGCACAGATCAAGGCGAGCCTTTTGCCGATTGTCTTTTTCAGCTTTTGCATGGTCCCAGGCAGGTGAGCAAGCCGCAAGAATAGGCGGCCTTCCTTTCCCCCGGCAATGGAAAAACGCCTTAGCGGGAGCGTTCCTTGGCTTGCTCGGCGATTTCGAGGATGTCGGCGGCGGGTAGTGTGACGAGGGTGGTGGGGCGGCCCGATGCCATTTTGTAAACGCACACGCCGAGCCATTTGCCCGCGGCGTCGAAGACGGGGGAACCAGGGACGGAGCGGTCCACCACGTAGTAGTCCCTAGGCTTGCGTATGACGGCGTTCACGCGTCCGGGGAGTAGGCTGGATTGGCGGTAGAGGTTGCGGCTGAGTTTGCCGAAGGTGACGACTTCGTCGAGGGGTTCGACGCGGGCGGACGAGGCGGCTTCGGGGACGGGTTGGAAGGTCACTTCGTCGCCGCCTTCGTTTTTACCTGTGAGGGGGAGGAGGAAGGCGAGGTCGAGGTCGGAGTCCTTGAGGATGAGGCGGGCGGGGACTTCGGAGCCGTCGGGCATAAGGACGTTCACCTCGGAGTAGTTGACGTTTACGGTGGAGCCGGGGGAGCGAATGCGTGAGAGAATGGAGGCGGTGGGGTCCACCTTGGAGAGGGAGAGGGTGACGAGGCCCTCGGCGGAAAGGACGGTGCCGAGGGCTTCCAGCTTCTCCTCGCGCGGGGGATAACTGCGCCCGCCCGAGTTGATTTCCACCTTCACGGTGGCGGAGACCCAGGTGACGCAGTCAGGGCGTTCCTTGAGCAGGGAGCGCCACGCCTCGGTGGCTGAGGGTTCTTTTTTCGCGAATAGGGCGGTGACGAGGAGGGCGTTGAGAAAAAGAATAGGAAGGACGGATTTCATGGAGAGAGCGTTTCGGGTGGCATGGTTCGGGAGCGAAGGGAAGGCCGTGGACGAGAGGCTTCAGGATTCGTCCCAATCGGGTTCCAGTTCGACGAAGAGGGTGTGAATGCCTCGCTTGACGAAGAAGGTGATGCGGGCGCTTTTGTTTTTGGTGACGTGGGTCATGCGCTTTTCCAAATCTTCGACGCGGGAGACGGGGTGGCCGTCCACCTTCAGGAGCACGTCGCCTTGACGGAGGCCTGCGAGGGAGGCCCAGCCCGCTGATTGGGCGTTTTCGATGAGTAGGCCTTGGGCTTGTTCCTCCAAGCGGTGGCTAACTCTGTCGGCGAAGGAGAGTTCACGGACGGTGAACTCGAAGGTTTCGTCTTCGTAGTCGTCCAGTTCGGCGGCGGGCGTAGGACGTTTTTCGAGGGTGAGGTTCAAGTCCAGGGCCTTGCTTTCGCGGAGGCAGGACAAGGTTACCTCGGCCCCCACCTTGTACTCGCGAATCATGTTGCCGAAGACCTCGGCATCCTCCAGCCGGTTGGCCCGTATGAGTTGGCCATCCATCCGCAGGATGAGGTCTCCTGGTCGGAGGTCGGCCTTTTCAGCGGGGGTGTTGGGGTAGGTCTGCACCACTCGCACGCCGTAGGCGCCTCGGTCCAGGCCAAGGGCTTCAGAGAGGTCTCGCGTCAGCACTTGGGTGGAAACGCCTGCCCAGGGTTTCCATGCCTGAACTGGGCGGTTTTCTTCCGCTTCCGGGCCAAGTTCTACGACGGTCAGGAGGTGGGCTTGGTCTCGTTCGTAGGAGACGAGAGTGGGGACGGCTTCCTCTGCATTCTTGGTGATGGACTTGGTCATTCGGACGAGGGCTTCTACGTTTTCTACGGGCTGGCCGTCCACGGAGATAATCACGTCCCCGGGAAGGATGGAGGGCTTGGCGTTGGAGGCGGGGCCGCCCCGGTTCACGGAATGGACTTGGGCACCGCTTTTGTCTGCGCGGCGAGCTTCGAGAGAGGAGAGGAGGGTGAAGTTTCGGGCGGTGATGCCCCAGGGTTTCAGCTCGCGTTCCTTGCCGTGGGCGGCCTCGCGGGTGGTGGTGACGAGGTCCCAGTTCCGGGGTTTGCCGTCGCGGAGTCCGCGCAGGGTCACCTTTTTGCCGACGGGGGTGGAGAGGCTGAGGCGGTGGAAGATGGGGAGGTCTTCGGAGATGCGTGCGTTGGTATTCCTTCCGTCGAATTTGGTGACGATGTCTCCGGGGCGCAGTCCTGCTTTCTCCGCGGGCGAGCCCTTTATCACGCCCGCCACCAGCACGCCGTTTTCGCTGGGGTCGAGCATGGGTTGGATTTCGATGCCAGTCCAACTGCGGGTCACTTCCCCCTTTTCAACTAGTTCTTCTGCCACCTCGCGGGCTAGGTTGCCGGGAATGGCTCCGCCGAGGCTTCCTATGCCCACTTCGTTGATTCCGATGATCTCGCCTTTCTCGTTGACCAGAGGGCCGCCACTGTTGCCGGGAAAGATGATGGCGTCGTGTCCCAGCCAACGCACCAATTCCCCCACGTTCTCTCCGTCCAGCCGAAAACTGCCGCGGCGGGGTGTGATCATTGCGACGTTTGACACGATACCCCGCGTCACGGACTGGCTTAGTCCTGCGGGGCTTCCCATGGCGAAGCAGACGTCCCCAACCTGCACCTTGTCCGAATCGGCGAAGCGGGCGATGGCTAGGGGCTTTGCCCCGACTGGGCGTTCGTCGAGGCGGAGGCGGAGGGCGGCGATGTCTGTCAATGCGTCGGCTCCGAGGAGATCGGCCGCCACTTCTTCGCCGTTCTGGAGGCGGCAGAGAATGCGTCCCGCTTTGCCTGCGACGTGGTGGTTGGTCACTACATGCCCTTCCTTGGAGATGATTACGCCGCTACCCGTAGCGCGTGTCTTCATCATTCTGCCGGAGGAACCTTTTTCCTCTACCACTTCGATGCGCACGATGGCGGGGTAAGTTGCCTCTACAGCTTCGCGGACGGCGGGCTCCGAGGTGGAAGCGGCGGTGGCATTTTCGGCGCGGATGACGCCTGCGGCGAGGAATCCCGAGCAAAAGAAGGAAAGGCGAAATAGGTTCATTTATTGAAGAGGCGTTAGAGAGGCCGTCTTTTGTTTGACTCCGAGCCTTTCGGTAGGCATCGGTCTGACCATGTCATTCCGGATGACCTTCGGCGTGGCAAGGAAACAAGCGCGAAGTAGCAGGTGAGCGAAAACGAAGAAGGCGACTCCTTCCTCACGCCCCGCCAAGGGCGCTTTCTTGGTTTCGTGGCCTGTTTCGGGGCGGCTTGGCTTCTGGG
>CAXGVD010000268.1:0-4559 GCA_964012695.1 uncultured Opitutia bacterium | reverse complement strand
GGACGGGGCGAGACCATGCGGGCCAGTTCGGCGTCTCCGAAATCGGGTAGCAACCCGAACACATTCCGCTCCAAGGGTTCTTGCCAAGTGTTCTTGCGCGGACCAAACGATCCCGAGACGAGCAGAGCTTCCACTCGAAGGTCGAGGGCTGCCGCCCTTAGGGCGAGAAGGCCGCCCTCGCCGTAGCCGACGAGGCCGACGGGGGCGTCGCCCAATTCCGAGAACCAGTCTACGAAGCCGAGTGCCTTTTGAATTTCATAGCCTTGGAGGGTGCGGCCCATCAGGAAGGCGGAGCGGTGGAGAAACTCGCGGTCGCTTAGCAAGACGTTGGGACGCCGGGGGGAACGGGGGCGGATTGTTCTCCCAATGAGGACGGGCGTCACCACGCGGCAACCGGCCTCTACCAAGCGGCGGGCAAATTGTCCGCTTGAGGGGACGCCCTGAGCCAATCCCGCGATGGCTTCAGGAGACTGATCCGCATCCGGCAGGACTATTATGTTCGCTACCGGCTTTCGGCCTACTGGACTAAGCAACAGGCCCTCGGCAAAAACACCGTCCAGAACCGGCCTGCGAACGGCCAGCGCTTCGTATCCGTCGGCCTCCGCAATCTTGGAGCGGGAGGAGGGGGCACCGATTTTTCTCACGAGAGACGTTTGGGCGTTTTGGGTCCGCGGATCGGTGGTTCCGAGAATTCGGCCCAGTCTTTGCCTCGCTTCCTCTGCGAACTTTCGGCCTTCCGGCAACGGCTTCCGCTCCTCAATCGCCAGTTTCAGCTTTTCGTTCAAGAAGCGGTGAGCTCCCTCCAGCATGCGTTGGGCGAGGTCGCCTTCGAGAGTCAGGGCGGTCGTTCCCGGCAAGGAGCCTGCGGTTTGGCCTTGCGCCCGGGCCGAGCAGAGGAGGACGACTGCCAAGAAAAGCGGGACGAGACTCGACGCGCGTTTTGGAAGTTTCATCGGGCTTCCGGCGCGGGTGGTTCTGCTTGGAGCGAAAGGGCCTTCAGCTAGCCACTTTCTGGCGGTAGGCTTCCACTTCCCAGTTTTCGATGAACTCGCGCGCTCGGTCCGTCATGTAGTCGATGCCTCCGAAGGCGGCGGCCAACTGCATAACCTGTGCGCCGTCTTGGGAGAACTCCAAGGCGAGGTCTGCGTTCTTTTGAGTGGTTCCGAGGCCGTACACCCGGTCGCCCGAAACCACCACTTTTGGGGCGAAGCCGTGCTTGGACTCGTAGGCTTGGGCGGCCTCTTCGGTCAGTTCGTCGGTGAAGGGGTAGGCGCGGGCGTACACGAGGTGGTCTGGTGTGATGGGTCCGGGAACGTAGGGGAAAGCTCCCGAAGAGGTGACGTTTGCGGCATCGCCGCCGAATAGTTCTCGGATGCGCGCTTCCGTTTCGGGAGAGGGAGGAGTTGCGGAGAGTTTCAGGTTTTCGGTAACGGCCGCTTGATCGTACTCTTCCCGCAGGGCGCTCATCACTCTTCCGTAAACCTCTCGAATGGCTTCGGGAGTATTGCCCGAAACGAAAATACCGTGGTTCTTCAGCAGGATCAGCTCGGGATGCCGGCCATGTTTCGCCGCGTAGCTTTCTATTCTGCCATTCAGTTCCATGCAAAGTGTGTAGCCCGCGTCGATATATTCCACCCACATGGCTTCCGGAAACAGGCGTCGGCAGGTCGCTTCGCCGTCCTTCGCGCAAGTCATTCCATTGGCCAGCACCATGTGCGTGTGCACCACGTACTTGTAGTCGAGAACATTGTGCAAAGGCGCCTCCACGGAAGGACGTCCGGCCTCGTTCGTTACTGCCTCCGCCATGAGGTTCTTCACCAACTCCTCTCGAGCGGCGGACTCCTCCGGCGTTTCCGTGTCGTACAACGCGTCCACCTTGGCCCGGTCCATGGTGACGAAAGTTTTCTCCGTCAGACCCGCCAAAGTGGTGCCCGAGGGTTTCACCCAGAGCGTGTTCTCGTTCTTGACCGAGGTGTTGCCGCCTCCGCCCTTTACATACTCCTTGGTCCCGAATTCGTGGGACAGTTCAACGATGGTTTGCAGGTCGTCCATGAAAGGTGAGTTTAGTGACGGGAGCTTATTTTCCGCTTCTTGAGCCAATCGGCTGCATCATGTTCAAGGCCTTTCCCTTCTCAAGGTTCAATTTGAGCGTGAAGCCGCCGGCTTGCAGTTTCGCCTTTGCGGGGTGCCGTCCGTCAGGTCGTTGAGGGCGGCGGTTAAGGCGGGCCGGATTTAAGCGAGCGACTTGATGATGCCGTCGGCTTCGCCGCCTTGGAAGTTCTCCGGCACGGGCGCGTTCATGAAGCCGAACATGGTCTGCCATAGGTTGCCGAGATAGGCATCCTCCTGTTGGAGGTGTCCTTGGTGCTTCACGCCGAGGTTTTTGCCACCGCAGAGAAGCACGGGCAGGTGGTGGTTGTTGTGGGCGTTGATGGTGCCGCCGGTGGAACCGTAGGCCACGAGCGTGTGATCGAGCAAGGTGCCTTCGCCCTCCTTGACACTCCGGAGCTTGCTCAGGAAGTACGCCCACTCTTCCATGTACCAGATGTCGCTCTTGGTCCACCACTTGAGCTTGTCGGCGTCCTCGCCGTGATGGGTCATGGTGTGGTAGCCGTAGGGATTGCCGCGGGCCTTGAAGGCCCCCGTGCCGTCGCTGTTGTCCATGCGCGGTTGGTAGGCTATGACGCGCGTGCTGTCGGTCTGCAGGGCCAGCGTGATGACGTCGAACATGCGCCGCTGGTAACGGCTATAGTCCAGCCCTCCGCGCTCAGGGTCGAGCCCCTGTTCGTCGCCGAAGTCGATGCCCTCCACCCTCGGCTTAGGTTTGTGGAGCCAAGCTTTCTCCTCCTGCATGGAGGATTCGAGGTTGCGGATGCCAGTGAGGTACTCGTCGAGCTTCTCCCGGTCCACCTTGCCCAGTGAACGCTCCAGGCGCCTAGCCTCTTCGCGCACGCTGTCGAGAATACTGGAGCGTCGGGTGAATTCCTTCTCACGTTGGGCGAGACTCGCGGGTGTGTTCGGGCGAAAAAGCTTATCGAACAAAACATGCGGACGATTCTCCGCCGGGATGGGCGTACCGCTCTTGGTCCAGGACAACGTATTATCCTGTGGGTTGCCGAAACCCGTGCCGCGCCGGATGCCCAGAGAGAGCGAACGAAACCGCGTGTCGCGTCCCACCGCCGATGCCAGTTCTTGATCCGCCGAGATGCGGAGCTTGCAGCCGGATTCATGCGTGTTAGTGCCGGTGAGAAAGGTGCGGTCGCCCCCGTGGCCGCCCGAGTGCGTTAGCTTCAGGCCGCTGACTATCGTGAAGTCCCCCCGATGCTTGGCCAGAGGCTTGAGGATGGGCGTGAGGGCGTAGTCCTTGCCAAAATCTCGCGGCGTGAAGTCGCGTCCGTTTATGCCGAGCCCCCACATGGTGAAGACCGACCGTCGCGGAATCGTCGCCTCCTTGCCCGGTTGGGCCATGATTTCCAGCCAAGGCAAGGTCAGAGTGACTCCAGCGTTCCGTAAAAAGGTCCGCCTGGGAAGGCGCCAATCTTTTTTCCGGATGTTCATGGTAGCTTTGTAACCTTTTATTTACGGAGATGGGAAGTTAAGGACAAATGTCAAAGTGCGGATTTCTTGAAAGACCCAGCCTTCCTGACCGGACCTTATCACATAAGCTTTCGATTAGCGTTTATTAGCGGTTCACTTCGTTTGAAAAGCTTCGCTGAACACGACTGCCTCAATCAGGGCACGCATTCTGTAGTGGTTCTTCTTCAGGGCATCGACAATTTGAGTGACTTCCCGGTTGTCCACATAGCCTACCGGGCGGCACAACGCGTAGGTGAGAATTCGCTCGGTGAAGGCTCGTGCGAAGGCATCCTTTTCCTCCAGCAAGGCGGCCTTGAAATCCTTCAAGTTGCCGAAGGCCCGACCACCAGGGAGTTCACCGGATACATCCAGCTCGGGGAGGTTGCGGCCCCGGAAGTTCTCGCCATTGGCGTGCTTGCGCCACTTGCCGATGGCGTCGTAGTTTTCTAGTGCCAGCCCGTACGGGTCGAGCGTGGTGTGGCAGGAGGCGCAGGTTGGTTCATTCCGGTGACGCTCCAGCCGCTCGCGTACAGTGAGTTTTTCTCCGGAGGTGTTGGGCTGCACCTCACCTGCGTTGGGAGGGGGAGGGGGAGGCGGGTCGTTGAAAAGGTTTTCGCGAATCCACGCCGCACGGCGCACGGGCAGGGTGCGCGTACCGTCCGAAAGCAAAGTCATCAGGCCGGCCATGCCGAAGACGCCGCCGCGATTATGCTCCGGACGCAGGGCGACTTTGCGAAACGTTTTTCCATTGACGCCCTCGATGCCGTAGTGGCGGGCTAGCCGCTCGTTGACGACTACGAAGTCCGAGTCCAGAAAGTTGGTGACGGGCAAATCCTTCGCCAGAACCTCGGCGAAGAAGGCGTAGGCTTCTTCCTTTGTCGCTTCCTCTAGCTCGGGGTCGTAGTCCGTGTAGTTGTTGCCCGGCATCACGCTACCGAAATCACGAACGGAGAGCCATTGGCCGGTGAAGTTCTCCACCAGCT
>CAXGVD010000267.1:0-4563 GCA_964012695.1 uncultured Opitutia bacterium | reverse complement strand
ACCAGACGAGTTTGTTCTTGTCCACGAGGACGATGTCGATCTTACCGTCGCCGTTCATGTCGGCGATCTGGAGGCCATAGCCGACGCCGACTTCGACGTCTAGGTCTTGCTGGCGGAACTTGGGCTCAGTAGCGTGCAGAAAAAGGGCGGCAGGGAAGCCTAGGATGGATAACATAGGAACTTTCATAATGGGTATGTTTCTTCTTATGAGAACTGGGGCAAGCAAACTCCATCGACGTATTGTAATTCTGCCGCTGCTTTCTTCGCTTGCCATTGGTGATGGTTGGGGAAAAAGATTAAATCTAATTTTCTTTTAATTACGTTTGGAGAAATACCCGTGAAGAATTTGTTCGTTTTGTTTTTCGTACCAGCCTCGTGGGCGCTTGTGGTTGGCTTAAGCGCTCGTCAAGATGCCTCGGAGGGGGAGTTTGGCGAGCATGAGGCCGAAGTACGCTTGCATTTGGAAGAGGTCGGTGAGGAGTTGCACCACGAACTGAAGAATTTGGAGGGAGTGGTTGAGGAACTTAAGGAGGTATTCGCCGAGGCGCGCGAGCGAGGCGACCGAGAAGAAGCCCATTTCCTCGAACTGGAACTGGCGGGAAGGCTCAAGGAACTCGATATCCTGCGTGAGGTTCTCGCACGGCACGAAAAGGTCTCGGCCACGGGAGGCGACGTTTTCCTTCGCGAAGAAGGAGGGTTCTTTCAGGCCCTGGGCCGTTTTCATCTACACCGCCAAGAAATTCGTAACGCCGCGGAGATCGAACGTGTCAAGTATCACTTGCGCGAGGCGGAGGGTGAAGAGGCCTTGCTCAGGCGCGGACGGCTCGAACGTTTGAAAAATGAGCGGAACAAATTGAAGGAATTGCTGGAAGCTTCAGAGAAGGTGGAGGCCTTGCTTCGGGAGGGGCGCCACGAGGAGGGGCACGAACTGGAGCGCAAGATGGACATGGCGAGGCGCGACTTGGAATTGGGTCGGGAAATGGAAGAACTGGAGCACCGCATCATGGGGTCGCTAGAGGAGAAGAAGCACTTGTTGCATGCCGCTCGAAGAGTTGAGCGAGAAGCTCGGGCCGTACAAGAGATTGCGGCGCGTCAACGGAAATTGATTCAAGCTTGGGGCGAGACGCGCCGCAAGCTCGCCGACCTTGAAGGCGAAGAGTTTCATCACGTCTTGGAAGGATTTGAGATTTTGCGGCGCGGCACGAATCTGGAGCGCGAGATGACCGAACTCCGGCTGGAACTCGCCGAAGCCGAATCTCACGGTCACGAAGAGGAGGCGGAAGAATTGCGCGAAGTCATCGAAGACTTGAAGCTGGAGGCCGAAGAGTTGGAGTCCGAGGCGTTGAAACGCTGACGGCCCGAATAAGCGGAACGTCGCAAGGCAAGGTGAGCCGGGACATCTTCGACGATTCTCCTGCTCGGGAACGCAACTTCGCGAGCGACAACAACTCGGGCGTCTGCCCCGAGGTGATGGAAGCAATGAAGGTCTGCAACCGGGATCACGCTCCCGGTTACGGGGACGATGCCTTGACACGCAAGGCCTCCGGACTCATGCAGGAACTGTTCGAGACGGATTGCGAAACCTTCTTCGTCTTCAACGGAACAGCGGCTAACGCGCTCGCTCTGGCTTCCGTCTGCCGGCCTCATAACGCCATCCTGTGCCACCGCCTCTCTCACGTTGAGACGGATGAATGCGGCGCACCTGAATTCTTTACGGGCGGATCCAAGCTTCTGGGACTTGAAGGCGAACAGGGCAAGCTAAGCGCGGCGGCGATCGAACAGGCGGCGACAGCCCGCGAAGACGTTCATTTCCCCATGCCCAAGGTGGTCACCTTGACGCAGGCCACTGAGCTTGGCACCATTTACCGGATGGACGATCTGCGGGCAGTAAAGGAGACTTGCCGGCGACAAGGACTCAGTTTTCACCTTGATGGAGCGCGTTTCGCCAACGCCATGGCTACCCTAGGGATTACCGCCGCTGAGTTCATCAGTGAGTCGGGTGTCGACTCCCTGTCCTTCGGGGCCACCAAGAATGGAACTGCAGTCGGTGATGCCGTGGTCTTTTTCAGGAAGGAGGCGGCCTGCGAGTTCGAGTACCGACGCAAACAGGCTGGGCAACTTGCTTCCAAAATGCGCTACTTGGCGGCCCCATGGCTGGCCCTGTTGACCGATGACCTTTGGTTGCGGAATGCGGGACATGCCAACCAAATGGCGGAGCGCCTTGCCGATGGTTTGGCAGCTTTTCCGGAGCTCCAAGTTCAATTTCCGCGTGAGGCCAATTCCGTCTTCATAGAGCTTTCCGAGCAGGTCCAGGGCACTCTCTTCGCCAAGGGCTGGAAGTTTTACCCCTTCGTCCGTGAAGGCGTTTATCGGTTCATGTGCTCGTGGGACACCACAGAGGCGGACATTGACGACTTCCTAGCCGACTTGTCGGTTGAATTGGCTAAGTGACGACGAGGGACTTTCCGACTTTGCAGAAAGACGGTTTAGTCCGGCTGAAAACTCTGCTTACTTCACGACGAAGAGCGGCGGGCCCACCACCTCCTCGTCCAGCGTGACGCCAAGGCCGGGTTCGGTGGAAGCGGCGAGGCGACCGTTCTCCCGTTTCGGAGCGCCCGCGGCAAAGTCCACTGTGACGTAGCTGTTAAAGTCAGTGGAGGAGAACAATAACTCGGGCGGGACGCCGTGGGCGAGGTGGGCGATGGCAGCGGTCACGACATCTCCACCCCAGCTGTCCTCCACCGTCATGGCCACGCCAAGCTCCACGCACAGGTCTCGGGCCTGCTTGGCCTTGGTGAGGCCGCCGAACTTGGAAATCTTTACATTCACGACGTCCATGGCGTCGTCCGCCCGAGCCCGTAACAGAACGGGGAGTCCGTCCACGTTTTCGTCCATCACGAAGGGTAGGGAGGTGCGCCTCCTCACAGAGAGACACTCTTCGTAGGTGAGGCAAGGTTGCTCGAGGTAGACATCCAAGTCCGCCACTGAGTTGGCTACGCGGACAGCCTCGTGCTGAGTCCAGCCTGTGTTGGCGTCAGCCACTAGCTTGTCTCCTGGGCGCAACACCTCGGAAACGGCGCGTATGCGTTGGACATCCACGTCGGGGTCTCCACCCACCTTGAGTTGAAAGCGGGAATAGCCCTCGGCCCGGTAATCGGCGACGTTGGCCGCCATTTCTTCGGGCGAACGTTGAGAAATGGCTCGGTAAAGGATGAAGTCGTCACCGTAGCGCCCGCCCAGCAATTCGCAGACGGGGATGCCGGATGCCTGGCCTAGCAAGTCCCAGCAAGCCAGGTCCAAGCCGGACTTCACGTAAGGGTGCCCCTTGAGGGCGGCGTCCATAAGGCGATTGAGCGGCAGGAGTCGGGTGGGGTCTTGCCCGATGAGGTGAGGGCCGAGTTCGCGTATGCCCGCCCGGACGCCATCCGCGTAAGCGGGTAAATAAAAAGGGCCGAGCGGGCAGACCTCGCCCACGCCTCGAAGGCCGGAGTCAGTCTCGATGACGACCACCGTGCTGTCGAAAGTCTCCACCGCCTTTCCGCCCGACCAGGCGTACCGACCCTCTTTCAAGGGAAGCTCCACACGGTGAACCGCTATTTGGGTGATTTTCATCGTCGCCAACAAGCGCGCCCTGACGGGCAAGGCAAGAGGGAAGGGTGCGCTCCCGGCTTGCCGGCTGCTGGAAATTCTATTCTAAACGGTGGTGATGAAAGTGAATTCTTTTTACCTGCGCGCCGCATCCATTGCATGCACCCTGCTCTTGTTCAACGCTTGCGGCAAGGACGGTGAACCCGACAAACCTTCGCCTGAAGACAACACCTCCACAGTTGTCGAAGCTCCCGGAAGCAGGCCCCCGGAGCCACCGCAATCCGAACCTTCCGCTCCCACGCGGCAAGAACAACCCGTCGTTCCCGCCAACTGGATCGGTACTTCCGCAGAGTACGCCGCCACCTTCGAAGAACGCCTTGAAGACGCCGAAGTGGAGAAAATCATCACTGTGGAAGTGCCCTTGTTGGAAAACGCTCCCGACGACGCCGAACCCACCACCCGCGAAGAAGTGGTTTCCGATCCGCACCAATTCGGGCGCCTTTACGCCCGAGCTGAGGCCCGTCCCCACACGGGCGTAATCACTCGGATTTACCTTTCCGGGGCCCCTGAGTTTCGGGCTACCTTCAAGGACGGCTTCCGGAATGGCATTGCCTACTGGTGGAGCGCCGAAGGCGTCTTGTTAAAAGCCGTGGAAGGGTGGGGGGGGCTCGAAAAGGAGTTGGACGTGAACGCGACCGCCTCACCCTTGGAGGCCGTAAAGGCGGAATTGGCCGACCACGAGACCGACCCGAGCAGGCCCGTTTTCCGTGGCGGCTCCACCGACTTCGACAAGTGGGGCAGGCACGACGACGAAGGCCGCCTCATCGATGATGACCAGACCCTGCTTGCCGCGTAGCGTCCTCGGGGCGGAAGAGAGGGCGAGGACTTCAAAGCCGGAGGCAAAGCGAATGCGGAACGCCTGGATGTGTCGCGTCTCGTCCGGGTGCTTCGGATCGGTGTCGTCGAATAGAAACT
>CAXGVD010000266.1:0-4568 GCA_964012695.1 uncultured Opitutia bacterium | reverse complement strand
TTCTAGGTTTTTCGTGCTGACTTCGGGCCAGAAGGCGCTGATGGGTTCCTGAACGTCGGGAGCCATTTCCCAATCATCGAGCCGGATGCGTCCAGCTTCGTCGATTGGGATTTCCCCGCCGGCGTAGAGGCGATCGTGGAACAGGCGAACGATTTGTTCGATGCAACCCTCGTGCGTGCCCTTCTCCTTCATCACCTTGAAGAGGCCTGAAACATACAGAGGGACCACGGGAATGGCGGATGAAGCTTGGGTGACGACGGCCTTGTTAACGGAAACTAGGGCGGAGCCGCCGCCGTTTTGGGCCATTCGGGCGGTGAGGCGATCGGCGGTCGCTTCCAAGTGTTCCTTGGCCTTGCCGATGGTGCCGTTTCGGTAAATGGGCCAAGTTACCTCCGGGCCGACGTAGGAATAGGCCAAGTTGAGGGAACCGGGGGCGAGCAGGCCCGCCTCCAGCAGGGCTTCCGTCCAAGCCTCCCAATCTTCTCCGCCCATTACCTTTTCGGTTTGGCGGACATCCTCTTCTGTGGCGGGCTCGATGGAGACCTCCTTCACCTCGTGCTTGTCGGTGTCCAGAGTCTTGTTGCGGAAAACAGCGCCTATCGGTTTGAGACAGGCCTTGTAGGTTTGGCCGTCAGCAGGGTCCGTTCTTCTAGGAGAGGCGAGGCTGTAAACGAAGAGGTCGAATGGGCCGCCCAATTCCTTGGCCCTATTAATGGTCTCGGCCTTGGTTTCGTTGGAGAAGGCGTCGCCGTTTACGTCGATTGCCTTCAATCCCTGTTCGACGGCGGCCTCACGAAAGGCTTTGGTGTTGTAGTGGCCGGCGGTGCCCGTGCGTCCGTTGGAAGCTTCTTTCTCGAAATAGACCCCCAGCGTGTCCGCTCCCGAACAGAAAGAGGCAGCGACTCGGGAGGCGAGCCCGTAGCCGGTAGAAGCTCCCACCACCAAGACCCGCTTAGGGCCGGCTCCGTCCTTCAAGGGACGGGCTTGGGCGCAGGCGATTTGCTCCGCGACGTTGGCGGCGCAACCGGTCGGGTGCGCCGTGATGCAGACGAAACCGCGTATCTTGGGCCGGACGATCATTCCCATAACAACTACAATAGGTGAAAAAAGGGACCTTTTCTCGGTGCAAGCGTTTCGGGGCAAGCCTTATCGGCGGTGCCTCGGAGGCTTCGGGTTGGTTTTTGCTTTCCGCGAACGGGCGGGGTTGATATCGAGATTGTTGTGAATTTGCGGCGAAGCAGTATCGAAAAGCGGGAAGAAAAGGCCGTGTTGCGGGACTTTCGTTCGTTGCCCAACACTATCGAACTCAACCTCTTTCCAGGTTTGCCGCCGCGTGAATTGGGCGAGTTTCTGAACGCCGCCCTGAAAGAGCTTAAGGTTGCCGTCGAGGACAGCCCCGAGCAGGTTATCGAGACCAACTGGAGCAGGGTGGTGGGCAAAGCCTTCGCTTCGCAGTGCTGCCCCGAAAGGTTGACCGAGGACGGTTGCCTTCTCGTTTACGTGGCGGGATCCGCTATGAAGCAGGAACTTATATTCCGCAAGCGTTCCATACTGGACGCCCTGCGCCGCCTGCCGCTTTGCCACAACATACAGGAAGTGCGCTTTCTGCGGTCTTGAGCCTCCCCTCCGGGCTTGGTCCTTCAGCTCTCTTCGCCGTGCAGGTAGGTGCGTGGGCGGTATAAGACGGCGAAGGGAATGAAGACTAGAGCCGTGGCAATCATCAGTTTGGTGAAGAACCAGTAGTAGGCGGCGCCTTCCAAGGTCTCCCCTCCCCCTGCCAGGAATTTTCGTTCGAGAGGCGAATCGTCCTTTTTAGCTTCCTCGGACTTCACCTCTGATATGTCCTTGGCTTTTTTCGTTTCGTGGAGCCATGTTCCTGTCAGGTCCTCTTCCCTTTTCTTAACCTTAAGTTCAAGGCCCAAGTCCCACATGGTCTTCTGCTTGCGGTCGGGGCCGGGTGAGGAAATGCGAGCGGATTTGGCGGAGATTAGTTCGTACTTGAGTGCGGAACCCCAGGCGTCGGAGGGGAGGTCCGGCAGGTGGAGCGGAAGTTTTCCAGTTTGACGGTAGCTTGCTTCCACCTTGGCGGAGACCTCGTCCAGCAAGGCGGAGGCAATGGACTCGATACGGTCGTCATGGAAGAGAAGATCGTCCGCGGTATCGAACTTACCGTCGTGTCCAGGATGCCGCTCGGTTTCTTTGGTTTGGTTCGTCTCCGGGTTCGAGATCTCCACTGTTTCCTTTCGGACGGTGCCCATGCTCGGAGCTTCGATTTGTATCCAGTCGTTGACGAGGGCGGTGAAGGCGTTCCCCATAGAAACGGAGGCGAGGAAGATCGCCATCATCATCGACTTCATCTTGTGAGGGGCCTGCGTGTAGAAGAACTCCAAGGCGACGATGGAGACCATCACCTCCGCCGAGGTAAGGACAACATATGCCAGCAACTGCCAGCCCACATGCGGGGTTTCGCCTCGGTCGATGGCTTCCTGGGAAAGGGAGACCACGACGAAGGCGATGGCCATGCCCGCGAGGCCCGTTCCTATCTTGCGCAGTGGCGTCAGCTTGATTTTGCGTTCGACCAAGGGGTAAATCACGAAGGTGAACAAGGGTATCAGGACGAGGATAAGAAAAGGGTTGGCCGCCTGAATTTGGGAAGGAAGCACTTCTAGGCCGAAGATGTCACGGTCCATTCGCTCGGCTTGGAAGACCAGCCTGCTGCCGGTTTGATCGAACAGGCACCAGAACATGCCGACGAAGAGGACGAGAGGGAGGAGCTTTCCGATGACGCTCAACCCTTCCTTACTGAACATTTCCTTCACGAAGTCTAAGCCTGTCGCGGGGATGTGGGCGAACTCCCTTCTGCCCATCCAAAAGAAGACGGTGGCCACGCCCATGAGAACTCCGGGAATTCCGAAGGCCCAGTGCGGACCATACCATTTCAGCACCCAAGGAATGAGCAAGTTGGAGAGGACGGCTCCGAAGTTGATAGAGAAATAGAAGACGTTGAAGATTTTCGTGATGAGGTGACGGTTCTTTTCTCCGAATTGATCTCCCACATGGGCGGAAACACATGGCTTGATGCCTCCGGCACCCAAGGAAATAAGTCCCAGGCCCGCCAGCAACCACAGTTGCACCACTCCTCCCACGCCCATGAAGGCCAGGCAAAGGTGCCCAAGGCAGTAAACGAGTGACAGGCTGACGATGGTGCGATACTTACCGAAAAAGGCGTCCGCCACCACCGCCCCGAGCAAGGGAGTGAGGTACACCGCCGTGTTGAACCAGGAGACGTAGGTAGTGGCCTGCGCCTCGGAAAGGTTGTTGCCTCCGAGAACGCCCAAGTAGTTGGCCAGAAAGACGGCGAGGGCCGCCTTCATTCCATAGAAGCTGAATCTCTCGGCGGCTTCGTTGCCGATTATGTAGGGGATGCCCGGCGGCATCTCCGAGGTTTTCAGGGGGACGTTGCGGTAGACGCTCATAGTCGTATTAAAGTGGCGGAGAGTCAGTTCAGCTCCACATCTCGCTGCTTTCTCCGGCGCTCGGCCTCCTCGTCCAGTTCCTGCATGACACGCTCGCACTCGTCTTCCGAGGGGCTGCGGCTCGGTTCGTCTTCGAGAGAAGGAGCCTTGCCGCCATTTTTTACGTCCCTGAACTTTTTAAGCCACCAAGTGTTCAGGCCGATTCCGATTAAAGAGAAAAGAAAGAACCACCAGTGGTTGTTCGGCGACAGGAGAGCTGCAGAGGCGATGGCGACGAACAGACACAGGTTCTCGATGGCGAGAGAGCTCAAAGTGGTTTTGAACATAAGAAGTCGCCTTCATGCAGAAGCGGGCCGTCGGGGTCAAAGCCTTTCCCTGAGAGGCGAATAGGAGCAATGAATTAACCTCTCCGAGAAAGGCGCTTGCATTCGCGGGGTCTTGGTTTTTTTGTCGAATCTGTGAATAAGCTATATTTGGGTCTCTTGCTTGCAGCTTTGTTTTTCGCCGGATGCGGTGAGGATGCAGAGGATGCTCCTACTGCAACGGCTGAAGAGAACGGCTCCGAAGACCAAGTCTCATCTTCCATGCCCTCTCCCGAACCGGAAAGGCCTGAGCCCAGGCCCCTCCCCCCTTCTCTACCGAGTCCTCCCCCGCAGCCTCACGTCGCTCCCCCGCCTCCGCCTGCGCCCGTGACGCCTCCAAGGCCGACCAAGCCGGAAACGCCCGTCTTTACGCCCGAACTCTTGGCCTCCGTCAACAATTGGCAGGCGGTCTCTAGCGTCTATTTCCCTCTCCACGGGGTTTCATTGCAGAAATCCTTTCCCATTCCCGTCCGAGCTCCCGATGGCCAAGTCGTGGGCAACATGGTGCTGGATGCAGGTACCGAAGTGGTGGCGCTCGCCTTGCAGGGTGGCGTCCTCCGGTTGCTTCCCTCGGCCACGGCCAACGCGCATCAAGCGTTCGCGGTACGGGTGGACGACACGGACTTTAAGCAATGTGTCGCCTACAAGTATGAAATGCGGAAGAAACGTGAAGCGGACTTGCGGGCCTGGCGGACCCAAACGGGAACCCGTCCGTCCGCTCTCCCTCCCC
>CAXGVD010000265.1:0-4579 GCA_964012695.1 uncultured Opitutia bacterium | reverse complement strand
AACTGCATGTGTGGGGCCTTTTCGGACAAGTGGTTCGACGTCTCCAAACGTTGCGGCAAGGAGGCGGGCAAACTGGAGGTCGAATGGGGCCGCCACGTGGATCCCGACGACCTCCGCAAGTCCCTCTCCACGGGAGGGTATGATGTGGTGACCCTCGTGCACAACGAAACATCCTGCGGCATGATGAACCCCCTGCAGGACTTGGCGGCGGTGCTCCGGGATTTCCCCGAGGTTATCTCCGTGGTGGACACCGTAAGTTCCTTCTCGGCGGTCCCGATCCCCAAGGACGAGTGGGGTATTGACGTAATACTCACGGGCTCGCAAAAGGCCCTGGCGATGCCTCCGGGTCTGGCTCTGCTCTCCGTGTCCGAGCGCGCCATGCAGCGTGCCGAGCAAGTGGAGGGACGCGGGTATTATTTCGACTTTCTCGAATTCCGCAAGAATCATGAGAAAAGCATGACGCCAAGCACCCCCGTCATTCCCCTCATCCACGCCCTCGACCACACCTTCCGAAAAATCCTGGATGAAGGTGTTGAAAACCGCCACGCCCGCCACGCCAGCCTCAACGACAAAGTGCGGAACTGGGTGGCTGAAAACGGCTTCGAGCTCCTCCCTGAAACCGTCTACGCCTCCCGCTCCCTCACCTGCGTTAAGAACACCCGCGGCATGGATGTCGCTGGCCTCAACGCCGCCCTCAAGGAGGAAAAGAAGTTTTCCATCGACGGCGGCTACGGCAAACTCAAGGGCCAAACCTTCCGCATCTCCAATATGGGAGACGAAACCGAAGAAACCATGGACGAACTCCTCGCCGCTCTCTCCGAACTCCTCCCCCGCTTCCTCCCCTGACCTCTGGAGGACCTAGCAACGCAGCCACTTTCACCCAAGGCGCGAACCACTTCGACCCTCCTTCGCCCAAACTCAGCTTCACCACACAATGAAAAAACTCATCATCGCGGAAAAACCCAGCGTGGCCAGAGATCTGGCCAGGGTGCTCGGCAACGTATCGAAAAAAGGTGACTACTACGAGGGCGAAGACCTAATCATCGACTCCGCCATCGGTCACCTCGTGGAACTTTTCATGCCCGACGACTTCGATAAGAAGCTAAAAACCTGGCGCCTCGACAACCTCCCCATCGTCCCCGACGAATTCAAACTCAAGCCCATCGCCAACACCAAGAAAAAGTTCGGCGAACTCAAAAAGCTGATGGCACGCAAGGACGTCGGGGAAGTCATCAACGCCTGCGACGCAGGCCGCGAAGGCGAACTCATCTTCACTTACGTCTACGAACTCGCCGAATGCGAAAAACCCGTCAAGCGCCTCTGGATGCTCTCAATGACGGACCAATCCATCCGCGACGCCTACGGCAACCTGCGCGAGGCCCAAGAGATGCTCCCACTCCGCGACGCCGCTCGTTGCCGCTCCGAATCCGACTGGCTCATCGGCATCAACGGCACCCGCGCCGTCACCCTCAAGAAAAGCCGGGGCAAAAGCCGACAAATGGCCACCGTCGGCCGCGTCCAGACCCCCACCCTCTCCCTCGTCGTCTCCCGTGAACGTGAAATCCGGGACTTCAAGCCACGCAAATACCACCGCATAACCGCCAAGTTTGGCATCCTCGCAGGTGAATACGAAGGCGTGTACCAACGGTCCAACTTCAAGAAGAAGACCGACGACAAGGACGACAGGATCGACCGAATCTGGGACGAAGAACAAGCCGCCTCCCTTCACGAAGCGATTCGCGGGGAAGCCAAAGCAGAAGTGAGCGAAACCAAGCGTCGCTCCCCCCAGCAACCCGGACGCCTCTATGACCTTACCACCCTCCAGCGCGAAGCCAACCGCCTATACAAGTTCTCCGCCAGTCGCACCCTCCAGCTCGCCCAGTCTCTTTACGAACGTCACAAAGTCATCACCTATCCCCGGACCGACTCTAAGGCACTCCCCCAGGACTATGTCCACACCTGTATGGACACCCTTCACAAATTAGGCGGAAACCTCGCCCCCCACGCCCAAAAGGTCTTGGACAACGACTGGATCGACGGCGAAAACCGCCGCATCTTCAACGACAAGCAAATCAGCGACCACTTCGCCATCATCCCCACCAACGAATCCTCCGTCAAACTCGACGCTCAGGAGAAAAAGATATACGACATGATCGCCAAGCGCTTCATCGCCGTATTCTACCCCCCGGCCCAGTGGGACGTGACCACCCGCTCCAGCGTCGTCGGAGGCGAGCACGGCTTCAAGACTGAAGGCCGAGTCCTCGTTGAACCCTCCTGGCTGACCATCTACGGCAAGGACAAAAACGGAGAAAACACCCTCCCCGCGCTCGGCGACGAAGACGAAGCCGGAGCCGACATCGTGGAGTGCTCGCTCGTCCCCGAGGAAACCAAGCCCCCCGCCCGCTACAGCGAAGCCACCCTCCTCTCCGCCATGGAAGGAGCTGGCAAACTCGTTGAAGACGAAGAACTCGCCGAAGCCATGAAGGAAAAAGGTCTCGGCACCCCCGCCACCCGAGCCTCTACCATCGAGCACCTCATCAAGGAAAAATACTTACGCCGGGAAAAAGGGACCCTCTTCCCTACCCACAAGGCCGAAGACCTCTACGATTTCCTTCAAGCCGCCGGCACCGATATCCTCACCAGTCCCAGCATGACGGGCGAATGGGAGCACAAGCTCCGCCAAATCGAAGAAGGCGCCCTTAGCCGCGAAGAATTCATGCAAGGCATCGTCGAGCTTACCCGCTCAGTCGTCAAACGCACCGCCGGCTTTAAAGAAACTGACGCCAACCTCCGCGAGACCGGCCTTACTTCCCCCATCGACGGCTCCCCCCTCTACGAAGGCCTCGCCTACTACCAGACCAAAGCGGGCGATTTTCGTGTCGCCAAAACCTTCGCGGGACGACGCCTCGAACTAGACGAAGCCGCCGAACTCATCAAGAACGCCCGCATTGGCCCCCTCGACGGCTTCATCTCCAAAGCCGGCCGCCCCTTTTCCGCCATGCTCAAGATGGACGAGGAGTACAAAGTCTCCTTCCTTTTCAACGAAACCCCCGGCGCGGGCAATTCCGACGACCCTTCCACCATCGAAAATGCCCCCGTTATCGGCTCCTGCCCCATCTGTAACGACGAAGTCCGCGAAACAGAAAACTCCATTGTCTGCGTCCGCAACCCCATCGTCTCCGACGGCAAGTGCAAATTCCGAATCACTCGCACCCTTCTGGACAAACAAGTCCCCTCCGAAGAGTTCAAAAAACTCGTAAACGAAGGTAAGACCGGTCTGATTCAAGGCTTCAAGTCGCGCAAGACCCGCCGCCTCTTCGACGCCTCTCTCTTCCTAAAGGAAGACGGGGGTATCGGCTTCGAATTCCCCAACGCAAATCGCCGCCGCTCCGCCTGAACTCGGTACCCAAGCTCGTCCGCGGCAAACGGAAACAACGCCATGCCCCCCGTTCACCGCTACCGAGTCATAACTCCCGACGACTCGGGTGAAACCTTCGAAGTCGAGCAATCCGCAGACGCCCCGACGCTGAAAAAGCACCCTCTCACCGGGGAACCCGTGGAGAGGCTTTACGAAGACGCCGCCACCCTCACCCTCCGCCATGACTCCCGCCGAGACCGGGCCACCCTCTCTTCCAACCACCTCGCCAAGCACGGCTTCGCCCGCTACGAAAAGGACCCCTCCGGTTCCTATCACAAGACTGCCGGAGCAGGACCGGAGCACTTACAAAAAGGTTGATTCAAATGAGTAGCGGGCTTGCTATACGCTTGAGGCCCAAGAACAAACTACAACATGAGCATACGCCGCAAACCAAACTGGCTGCGCGCCAAACTCCCCACCGGCCCTGGCTACGGCGCCGTTCGCTCCATTGTCGACGACAACCAACTTCACACCGTCTGTCAATCCGCCCAATGCCCCAACATGGGCGAATGCTGGTCCCGAGGCACCGCTACCCTCATGATACTCGGCAACGTCTGCACCCGGGCCTGTTCCTTCTGTGCCGTCGAAACCGGACGCCCCCCAGAACTCGACCTTGCAGAACCTCCCCGCGTCGCCGACGCCGTCGCCAAAATGGGCCTCCGCCACTGCGTCCTCACCTCCGTCGCCCGTGACGACCTTCCCGACGGTGGCGCCTCCGTATGGGCAGCCACCATCCGGGCCGTCCGCCACCGCAACCCCGACACCGCCATAGAAGTCCTCGTCCCCGACTTCAAGGGGCACCTTGACCAGCTTGACATCGTGCTCGACGCCTCTCCCGACGTCTTCAACCACAACCTGGAAACCGTCGAACGCCTTCAACGCCCCGTCCGCAAATCCGCCCAATACAACCGAAGCCTCACCGTCCTACGCCACGCCAAAAGCCGCGGCTTCGTCACCAAGTCCGGAATAATGCTCGGCCTCGGCGAAGAGCAGGAGGAAATCCGGCAAACCCTACTCGACCTAGCCGCCGAACGCCTCGACGTACTCACCATCGGCCAATACCTCCAGCCCACCCCCGACCACGCCCCCATCGCCCGCTGGGCTACCCCCGAAGAATTTGACGACTGGAAAACCTTCGCCCTCGAACAAGGAATCGGCGTC
>CAXGVD010000264.1:0-4588 GCA_964012695.1 uncultured Opitutia bacterium | reverse complement strand
ATGAAAAACCTAAGCCACCTGATGCTCGCCGTAGTTTTCGCCTTGGCCGGAACTCATGCCGGCCTCGCCAAAAAGAAGAAGTCGCCGCCCGAGCCCGACGTTAAGCTGAAGGCGGAGCTGGACCGCAAAACGTTGCCTGCGGGCAAGGCGGAGCGCGTCGTGCTGAAAATTACCTTGGAGCCCGCCCGTTTGCTTCCCAAGGAAGCGGCCCGGCCACCCGTGAACCTAGCCCTCGTGCTGGACCGATCCGGCTCCATGACGGGCCAAAAGCTTGAAAAGGCCAAGGAAGCCGCCGTGCAGGCGGTGCACCGCCTCGGGACAAGGGACGTGGTGTCCATCGTGACCTATGACTCGGCGGCGAGGGTTCTGGTTCCCGCCCGTTCGGCCAAAGACGTCGAAGGACTCGTGCAAGCGGTGCGGAGTCTGCGGGCGGGCGGCAACACGGCCCTTTTCGCCGGCGTGAACCTAGGCGCCTCAGAAGTCCGGAAGCACCTCGAGGGGCAATATTTCAATCGTCTCATATTGCTTTCCGACGGGTTGGCCAACATGGGTCCGTCCAAGCCCGAAGACCTGATTCGCCTCGGTCGAGCCTTGGTGAAGGAAGACATTTCCGTAAGCACGGTTGGACTCGGCAAAGGCTACAACGAGGACTTGATGACGGGAATTGCCAGAGAAGGGCAGGGCAACCTGTACTTCGCCGAGACAAGCGGAGAATTGCCGGGTATCTTCGACGCAGAAATCGGAGACGCCCTGAACGTAGTAGCGGACAAGGCCCGCATCCGCATCGAGCTGGAAACGGGAATTCGTCCCCTCCGCCTGATTGGCCGGCAAGGAGTGATTCGCGGCAACGAGGTGGAAGTGGAAATCAAGCAACTTTACGGCGGTCAGGAGAAATTCGCCCTACTGGAAGTGGAAGTGCCCGCAGGCAAGGCTAAGGAGAAAAAGAACTTGGCCTACGTTGTGGTGGAAATGGAAGCGGCAGGAGACGGTGCCTCCTTCTCCCGGAAGGTTTCCGTTGGTTGCTCCTTCAGCGAGAAGCGGGAGGAAGTGGCCGCCTCCACCAACAAGAGGGTGGCCGAGGCCTACGTGGACAACCAGCTTGCCGACGCTAAAGACAGGGCCATCGCCTTGGCGGACCAAGGACGCCACGCGGAAGCCGTGTCCGAACTCAAGAAGCTGAATGTCACGATTGATACCCAAAACCAAGTCTGGAACCTTTCCGGAGTAAGTTCCAGGCAGAAGAAGTTCCTCTCGGAGGTCGAGTGCCTCGAACGGGACAAGGGCTTGACCAACCGCAACCGCAAGGCCTGGCGGACGGACAACTACCAAATCCAGACCCAGCAGAAAATCGTTCGCGCGGACGAGAAATAAGAGACCTCACTTGACTTGCCTCGAACGCGGCTCGGGGCACAATGGGCCGAAATCATGCGTACAAATCGCTTCGTCATTTGGTGGGGATTGCTCGTGTTGGCCTCCGTCTCGGTGGGTGCTGCCGCCATACTTTTCCTGCGGAAGGAAGGCGACGAGATGCGGGCGAACATCGAGCAGGCCGACTTGTTGGCCCGCGAGGCTCACGCCCGAGCCCGCCTGTATCACGAAATGGCGAAGCATTCGCGCGACATGGCGGAGTACGCCGAACAAACCGTAACCGCCTCCCTGGGCACGCGGGCCCGAACGATTGCAGACAACATGGACCTCTACATGTCCGAGCTAAAGGAAGGCCTTTTGGAGGGGCTCGGTTCCTTACCGGGCATTCTTCCGGACAAGGAGCTGGCGACTTGGAGTACGGACAAGGCCTGGGTGGCGGACGCCTTCCTGTGGAGTTCCGCCCAAGGAGTGTCCATGGCCAAAGAGGCACAAGCGACTCCGCCTGAGAAATACCTGCGGAACGAACGTGGTTGGCTTTGGGGAAAACCGAACGTCTTGCCCCTCTCCGGCAAACAGTCGAACGACTCTTCCTCGAATACGTTCGCGAGTGGAAACATGGCCGGTGCCGAGTTGTCCAAGGACCGAACTGCGACAACTACCGTCCCTTTGCCTTTGCGTGAAGAGAAGGAGATAGCCCAACAAGCCGCCGACCTCGACGACGCCGCAAAGGTGAAGGAGGTGACCGAAACCCTTCCGAACGCCGACAAAGATAAGAAGCGCGGGCAGGAAGACCTGCCCTTTGAGCAAAACCGCGTTACGCAAAGAGCAGCCCTCGACGGATTCAACCAAGAGTTACTCAACTCCCAAGTGGTCCTGACCGAGCAAAAGAAAACGGACAAGAGGCAGGATGAACAAATTCGGCAGGCATACGCCTTGCAGGAGGTGCAGCTCGGGCAGGCCGAGAGTTACCTGTCCCAAGCTCCTTCCAACGCCCGCCGAAACGTCAGCCCTTCTTCTTATTGGAGCAACAGTTTCCGGGCCATCAAACTGAACCGCAAGCAACTGCGGGACGAAACCCGCCTCAGCCCCTATGCCGATGCGAATCAGGAAGCAGAAGCCAACGAGAATAAAGACTCGAACGCCCAATCAGGTCTCAACTCCGGTTGGGAATACCGGAACGACGACGAATACTCGTGGGTCGCGTGGAGACGTTCCGCCTCCAACACTGCCTTTGGCGTGCGGCTCGACGACGAGGAAGTGGTGAACCGCCTGCGTTCCGCCTTTCCTGAACACTTGGAGGAAGGCGAACACTTCGCCCTGCTGGATGAAAAGGAAAACCTCGTTTGTTCTGCAGGCGAAAAACCGCCCAAAGAGGCCCGCCTCAGTGAAGTGACAGTACCCGTGGGCGAGGAACTGCCCGGTTGGTCCTTGTCCGCTTCCATGGTCTTGCCGTCCGCCGTCTTCGACGCTCCGGAGGAATTGCCCGCCGAGGCGGACCTGCCCATTGTGTTCGCCCTCGGCGGAACGCCCAGCGGCGAGTGGGGCGGCTATGTCGCAATAAGTTCCGTCATGGCGGCCATCCTCGTTGCGGCATTGCTTCTCGGCGGTTCCGTACTCCTCCTGCAAGTGCGTCGTAACAGCCTGGAAGCCGTCCGCAAAACGACCTTCGTCTCCAATGTCTCTCACGAACTCAAGACCCCATTAACCACCATCCGTATGTACGGGGAAATGCTGGGGGACGGCTTGGTCAAGAACGAGAAGAAGCGCAAGGGCTACCTCGACACAATCATTGCGGAAAGCCAAAGGCTCACCCGGCTCGTCAACAACGTCCTCGACTTCGGTCGCCTCGAACGCGGTGAAAAAACCTATAATCTGCGCGAGACCACCATCGGCTCCGCCGTGGAAGAGGTTTTGGAAACGCAACGCCTGCGGTTGGAAGAAGCGGGCCTGGAAGTGGATTGGACGGATGACTCTGAAGGCGCCTCCGTCAAACTAGATTCCGACTCCCTCGAACAAGTCCTGCTCAACCTGCTCGACAACCTCGTGAAGTATGCCGCCACAGGCGAATATGTCGGTGTAGCCGTATCCGCCGATGCAGCGGACGCATCTTTGGAAGTGTTCGACCACGGACCGGGCATACCCGCAGACCACCGCGAACGCATTTTTGAGACCTTCCACCGTGTGGACGAGTCCCTGATTGCCAATAAGCCTGGTTGCGGCATCGGCCTGGGTATAGCCCGCAAACTGGTCGAAGACATGGGGGGACGCATCGCTTGCGAAGCCAATTCCCCAAAAGGCGCCAAGTTCCGAATCACTTTCCCCAGGAGCGGTTGAGGTGAAGAAACGCATCCTGGTGGCAGAAGACGACGCCAACATCCGAGCCGGTTTGCTCGACGCACTCGAAGCCGAAGGGCACGAACCAGAGGGTGCTTCCGACGGAGGCTCCGCCCTCGCCGCCTTTCGCCGGGAAAAGTGGGACCTGGTTCTGCTTGACGTCATGATGCCCGAGAAGAGCGGCTACGACGTTGCCCGTGAAATCCGAGCTTTCGGGTCCGAGGTTCCCATCCTCATCCTCACCGCCAAAGGGGAGGAAATCGACAAGGTGCTCGGCTTCGAGATGGGGGCGGACGACTATGTCACAAAACCCTTTTCTATACGCGAATTACTGGCTCGTGTGAAAGCTCTCCTGCGCCGGTCATCGGCAAGTGCGGGCGGCTTGAACCAGGCGGGTGAACTTCCCGCCAGCTTCTCCCTCGGTCCCGTGGAAGTGGACGGTCGCCGCTATCAGATTCAGGCCCACGGCAAAACCCATTCCCTCACCCCGAGAGAGCTGAAGCTTCTCTCCCTCTTTCGGGAACGTCCCGGAGAAGTCCTCTCTCGGGACTACCTCCTCGACCAAGCTTGGGGCATCAACTACCTCGGCACCACCCGTACGCTGGACCAACATGTCGTCCAACTCCGCAAAAAGGTGGAGAGCAACCCCGCCGAGCCCAAATGGCTCCTCACCGTCCACGGCATCGGCTACCGTTGGCGCGACGAATAGCTTGGACGAATCCCAGCAGGAACAAAGGCCCCGCAAATCCGGTCAGAGCAGTTTTCTCAGCGCCTCGAGGTAACGGGGCACGGCTTCGTAAGGGTCTTCGGCGGCTTCATATTCCAAAGCAACGTAGCCTCGGTAGTTCGCCTTCTTTAAGATGTTGATGAGGCGAGAGAAGTCAGC
>CAXGVD010000263.1:0-4602 GCA_964012695.1 uncultured Opitutia bacterium | reverse complement strand
CCCCTCATCTACGGCATCCTCAACGGCACCTCCAACTACATCCTGACCCGGATGGAAAACGAGGGGCTTGATTTCGAGTCTGTCTTGGCCGATGCTCGTGAACTCGGTTATGTCGAGGCGGACGAGAGCTTGGACTTGGACGGCGTGGATGCGGCGCACAAGGCCGTCATTTTGGCCTATCTCGCCCACGGTGTTTGGTTTCCCATTGAAAAGATGACGATCGAGGGCATTCGCCGCATCTCCACGGAGGACTTGCAGGCGGCCCGTCAGCTGGATTGCAAAATCAAGCTCATCGCGGTGATTCGCCGCAACTTCGAGAACAACCACGTTTCCGCCGGGGTGTATCCGGCCCTCGTGCCCATGCGGGAAATCATCGCCCGCACCAACGGCGTGTACAACGGCGTGAGCGTGACCGGCACGGTGGCGGGTACTACCGTCCTGACGGGTCGCGGAGCGGGACAGGACCCTACGGCGAGTTCCGTCGTGGGTGACTTGGTGGACGTGGTCAAGTCGATCACGGGACAGGCACCTCCTCCCCGTCTGCGGCACGTAACGCCGGACGAGTGCGCCCCCGCTTCCGCTCGCGAAGTGACCGGATCCTACTACCTCCGGCTCACGGTGAACGACCAGCCCGGCCAGCTCGCCAAGGTGGCCGAGACTTTGTCGGACGAGGAGGTGAGCATCGCCACCGTGTCGCAGTCCCTCAAGGAGTGCCGGAGCGCCGCTTCCCTCATCCTGACCACCCACCAGACGAACGAGCACTCCATGTCGCTTGCGTTGGAAAAGCTGGAAAAGCTTCCCGGCGTGTTGGAGACTCCCGTCCTTTTCCGCATGTTTGATCCTAACGGTAAGGATCCGTCCCAATGAGTCTCATCGTGATGAAGTTCGGCGGTACGTCCGTGGGGGACGTGGACCGTATCAAGAAAGTGGCCCGCCGCGTGAAGCGCGTGTGGAGCCAAGGAAACAAGGTGGTGGTGGTGGTTTCCGCCCGGGCCGGCGTGACGAACGATCTCATCGCCCGGGCCAAGGCGATTCAAAAGCAACCGGACGACCGGGAGATGGACCAGCTCATGACCTGCGGGGAGCAGGAAACCATCGCCCTCCTCGCCATGGCCCTGCACGCTTTGGGCGTGCCAGCCGTCTCGCGCACGGGCAGGCAGGCTGGCATCCTTACGGACGACAACCATTTGCGGGCCCGCATACGAGAAGTGACTTCCGGGGACGTGAAGAAGCATTTGCGGCAGAACAAGGTCATCGTTCTGGCGGGCTTTCAAGGTGTCAACGACGCCGGAGACGTCACCACTTTCGGGCGTGGAGGTTCAGACCTCAGCGCCATCGCAATGGCGGGCGCCCTCAAGGCGAGCGTGTGCCAAATCTTCACCGACGTGGAAGGGGTGTACACGGCGGATCCGCGAATCGTGCCGGACGCCCGCAAAATCCCCGCCATCAGCTACGAAGAAATGCTCGAGTTGGCCAGCAGCGGCTCCAAGGTGATGCAGACTCGGGCTGTGGAGTTCGCCCAGAAGCACAACATCGTCTTCGAAGTCCGCTCTTCCTTCAACACCAAGACGGGAACCACCGTGAAAAAGAAAGTCAAGACCCTGGAGGACACGCTGGTAAGCGGCGTGGCCATAGACACGAACCAAGTGCGCGTGAGCGTAACCGAACTGCCCGACCGACCCGGGGCCGCCGCCGCCGTCTTCAAGGTCATGGCCGACTCCGGTGTGGTGGTGGATATGATCGTGCAGAACGTGGCCCGCAACGGGAAGGCGAACCTGACCTTCACGGTGCCTTCCGAGGATGCCTTTCGGGCGGAGAAGGCTCTTAAGGAACACTTCGGCAAAGGCGGGGGCGGCAAGCTCGGGCGCAGCACCAAGATCGCCAAGGTGTCGGTGGTCGGCGTGGGCATGAGGTCTCACTCGGGGGTGGCCTCCAAGTTTTTCGAGGCCTTGGCTGACGCGGGCATCAACATGCTGATGATCAGCACATCCGAGATAAAAATTTCCGTGGCCGTGAACCCGGAGGAAGGGGACGAGGCCACCCGCGTAGCTCACGTCGCCTTCGGGCTTGGCAAGTAACCGGAGCGGGTTTCCCGTAGCCATGCGCTACATCAGTACGCGCGGCGAAGCTCCCGCCGTTTCCTTTTCCGAGGCCGTGGCCCACGGGCTGGCCCCCGACGGCGGGCTGTACCTGCCCGAGTCCCTGCCCGACCTGAGCGGGCAGCTCGATGAGTGGGCGGGTCTGCCTTACCCCGAACTCTGCTTCGCCTTCCTCCGGATCTTCGCGGATGATTTGGACGAAGCCGTTCTTTCCCGCGTCGCCTCCGCGTCTTACGTTCGCTTCGATTCGGACGAGGTGGCGCCCATCGTTCCGTTGGGGGAGAACCTTTCCGTGTTGGAACTCTTTCACGGCCCCACGCTCGCCTTCAAGGACTTCGCCCTGCAATTGCTCGGCAACCTTTACGGGGAACAGATTCGGCGGACGGGCGATCCCATCACCGTGCTCGGGGCCACCTCAGGAGACACGGGAGCAGCTGCAATCGAGGGCCTGCTGGGCAAGGAAGGCGTGACCGTCTTCATCCTATACCCCGACGGTCGCGTCTCCCCCTTGCAGGAGCGTCAAATGACCTGCACCGGTGCCGACAACGTGTATCCGCTGGCCGTCTCCGGGACTTTCGACGACGCCCAGACCGCCCTCAAGGAAGTCTTCAACGACCTGCCCTTCAAGCGTCGCGTCGGCCTCTCCGCCGTCAACTCCATCAACCTCGCCCGCATCCTCGCCCAGAGCGCGTACTACCTGTCCGCTTGGTTACGCCTGCCCAGAGAGTCGCGGGAGGATACGGTCTTCGTCGTGCCCACCGGCAATTTCGGAAACGTGTTCGCGGGTTGGTTGCTCTCGAAGATGGGTGTGAACTTCGGTGGCTTCCGCGTGGCCACGAACCAAAACGACGTCCTTCACCGGCTCTTCCAAACCGGCGAATACGTTCTGGGTCCGGTGGCGCCCAGTCACGCTCCCTCGATGGACATTCAGGTGGCCTCCAACTTCGAGCGCTTCCTCCACTATTTCGTTGAAGGGGACGCCGCCCGGGTCCGCGAGGTCATGACCGTTTTCCGGGAAACAGGAAGGTGTAGCTTTGAGTCCTTCGCTGGCGCCGGCTTTTCCAGTTCCAGCATGAGCGACGAGGAAATCCCCGGCGTCATCCGCAGGATTCATGACGCCTATGATTACCTCGTCGATCCCCACACCGCCTGCGCCTTCAAGAACTTGGACCCCGCCCGGCCTCACTTGGTTCTCTCCACCGCTCACCCCGCCAAGTTTCCCGACGTGATTAGGCGGGCCGGCCTGCCCGAGCCCCTCGCCCCAGCCTTGGAGGCCCTTAAGGAACGAGAAGTCGTCAAGTACACGGTCGCCCCGACCAAGGACGCCATCGAGAGCTTCGTCTCGGAGCGCGTCGGATGAACGGAGACGGGGCGAGGCCCGGCGAGGGAGCTAGCCGTGACAAGGCCGTGCTCGTCCGCTCCGGAGGGCTTGGGGACTTCATCCTAGCGCTTCCGCTCCTGGAAACGCTCCGCGAACGCTACTCACAAACATTGCTCGTAACTCGCTCCGGGTACTTTCCTCTGGTTCCGCTCCACGACGCGGGCGACCTGCGTTTCGCGGAGGCTGACGAGTTCTCACCCACTTCCCACTCGTCTGCCGACTTTCTATGCGGAGCGGACGTCTTCACCTTTTGGCGGGACGCGGAGTGGGAGGAGGAGTTGCGGGCGGCGGGCGCCCTGAAGGTTCAGGTGCTTGAATCCCGGCCAACCGGACCGCCTCACGTGGTGGAGCGCGCGTTCGCGGACGCCTGCTTACCCGCTCCCGCGGACCTATTACAGCGAGCGTGGTTGGCCGAAGAGGGCGGGGGGGCTCCGGAGGCTTCCGTGTCTCGCTTGTGGATTCATCCCGGCAGTGGTTCCGCCTCGAAGAATGCGCCGCTCGCGTTCTTCGAGAAAGAAGCCCGGAAGTGGTTGGACGGCACGGGGAGGGAAAACGGTTTCGTCAAGGATGCCCGCGTTACCTTTTCCTTCGGCGAAGCGGACGAGCGCGTGGAAGAAGCCTTTCGGGCGAGCACCTTGTTCGGGGCCGTGGGTGTGGAGGTGGTGCGCCCCGCGTCCATCGATGACTTGCGCCTGCGTTTGCTGAGAGACGCCGTTTGCTTCCTCGGCAACGACTCCGGTTTGGCTCATCTCGCCGCCGCACTCGGGTTGCCCGTAGAGGTTGTCTTCATCAACACCGACCCCGCGGTCTGGCGCCCTCTCGGGCCGCACGTCCGGATACGCGGGGCGGACGGGTGACGCCTTTGCAAAGAGTTACTGAGGCGGGCCTCGGTTTTTGTTTGAACGCAGGCAAGAAGCCCGCGCCATTTTGCGCTCTGCGCCCTCAGTCTTCCGCAGTCAGCAGAATCTTGTAGGTCACGGAATCGACTAGGGCGCCCCAGCTGGCTTCAATCACGTTGTCGCTCACGCCTACGGTGCCCCAAGTGTCGTTGCCGTCGGTGGACTCCACGTGGACGCGAGTGATGGCGTCGGTACCCAAGTTGCTTTCGAGGATGCGGACCTT
>CAXGVD010000262.1:0-4602 GCA_964012695.1 uncultured Opitutia bacterium | reverse complement strand
AACAGGTTGGTGAACAAGCATCCCGGGCGGTCTCGGTGACCGAGGTGCAGGAAACCGAGCAAAATCGTTCGGTGCGTCCTTAATATCGGGAGAATACTGGTTCATGTTTGTGTGATTTGTCGTAAAGTGGGAGAGCGTCGTATGATTGCTAAGAATCGCGGGCAGGAAATATACGGTCTTAAAGTAAAGATGGGGCAGGGGGATCGGCCCGGAAATGGGCGGGAGCATGGTCCAGCTCTTTGAAGGCCCGGTTCAGGCATGTTTCTCTGAAATGGGGAGCGAGCGGAAGGTAAGTCATGTGCGAATTGAGCCCAGCTATCCGCAATGGCAGATGGGGGGAAGACTGAAGGTCTCACGTGTAGTTCAAATAGCTGGCCCGGAGGTGGCTTTGTCATGGCCCGGCCGGCTCCCCGGCCCCCTCGCATCAAGCGAGGAGACCGGTGGCCTAAGGGGACTCGCGGCCTTCTGAACCCTGAATTATCTTCCCGTTTCCATCTGCAGGCGGTTGTCGGCAATTGCCTCAACCTTGCCGGAGGACTGTCTGCTACAGGTGAGCAAGCGAGCCCCCTTCTGGGTGCGTTCAATATCATGATTCTTTCAGCTACGTGTTTGAGGTGCCGGTTCAGGGCGAAGGCGTTGGTTGTGAAAACCTACGCATCGCTTGTTGGTGCTCGTCTTTTATCCGAGAAGGGAGAGGGCAATGCCCGTGAGCTGGTTCGCTTGAGCCGTCATGGCGGCGCCGGACTGGACGAGGACGTTGTGCCTGGCGAATCGAGTGGACTCGAGGGCGATGTCAGCATCCATGATCCGACCATGGGCGGCTTCCAGGTTGGTCAGGTTGGTGCGGAGCAAATCGTACACCTGCATGGCGCGGTTCTGCTCGGCTCCGTTTTCGGCCCGAACGTCAGCAAGGCGCTCGATAGCGGCGGTCAGTTGCCCCAAGGATACGCCCATGATGCTTTGAACGAAACCATCAGCATTGAGTCCATTGTCGGTTGCGGATGCTTGATCCCCGTCAATGTCACCAAGATTAACACTGGTGGCAGTGGCGACTGCATTGGTGGTATCCCAATAAGGACGATTTTGCTCGTTAAGCTTCCCCATGTGGAGAACGTATTCGAGATTAACGACGTTGAGAGAGATGCTTCCGTCGTTGGTTTGTCCGCCCGGATGGGTGTAGAGTGTACGACCATACTTATGGAACTGCTCAGCCGCACTAGCATCTTTGGCCGCAATGTCCAAACCGTTGTCCGCACGAATCATCGTAGGATCATTGGTTACGTCATAGGTGCCGGATGAGAAAAGACTGATTCCGTTGAAGGTATCATTCTTCACCTGCTTGAGTTGGCTTTGCAGTTCGAGGAACTCCTTGGAGTAGTTCTCTATGTCCGAACTGCTTTTGGTGACGTCCTGAGCCATGGTACGCAACTCGGCAATACGATCCAGAATCTTGCCCACCGTCTGGAGGGCGCTATCTTGCAATTGCATGTAAGAAAGCGCATTCTGTACGTTCTGCATCACCGCGCTGGTGCGGTTAGCTTTTGAGTTGAGCTTGTAGGCTACGGCGAGACCGCCCGCATCGTCTGCGGGGGACGTGATTCGGTTGCCCGAGGAAAGCCTTCCGAGGCTTTTCCGCAGGGCTTCATTGGCGCGACTCAGGTTAAACGAGGCCGTGGTCGCGGCCGAGTTCGTATTCACTACGATTGGCATTGTTATTCCTCCTTGATTATGTGCTGGCGACGTCCTTGTCGCCTTTTGCCGTCTTAGGTATGGGGACGGCGCCCATGTAGATTAGATGAGATTCATTCTTTCGGACGTGGTGTCGGGGCGTCGTTCAACGCCTCGAGTCACTATCCGTCTGTCCTTTGCTTGTTGATGGGTCTGTGAAAGTTCAAATTATCGGTGAAGTCAGGAATCGCTTATTGGAGTGATGACGGGGCGGGAAATGCCCAGCAGTCTTCCCGTGCGGGTGATGAAGGAAGCCAGTCCGCCTTTGGCTCGAAAGGAGAACGAGGGCTGAACGGGCCGTTTTCGCTTCAGTTCAGCGGAGGGTTTTGCCCCTAGCAGAAGTGCTCGGTTTCGCCGCCCGCTGAGCATCTTGCTCTCGATGGCCGCTAGAGCCGTTCCCAACCTGTCTGCTTGAGCGTGGTTCAAGGTTCTCAACTGTAGGATTTCCTTGATTGCCTCGAGTACGGTGTTCTTACTCGGAGGAGCGCATCCGGCACTTAGTCGCAGGGCGTTCAAGGCGGGCCGCGCCAAATTGCATTTGGGAAGTTCGATGGTGCGCCTTAGCCCATTCTCCAAGAGGTTGAATTTGAGCGGAGGTGAGCGTCCGTCGTCGAATAGGGGTACGCCCTTGTGGCGCTCATTCAAAAGGCCTTCCAGGGAAAGAGCCACGATCTCTCCCGCCAATTTGCCCGCCGTCACGTTCTTGCGAGAGGCAGATCGTTCTGAGCGGTTCAGCGTCGAGAGACAGTCGTCCAGCAAGCATCCGGTGGCGGACAGCTTGTCGTCCTGCAGGCCTAGGTAGGTCATGCCATCCCTGAGCGTCCTTTCCATAACCTCCCATTTGGTATGGTCGCAGAAAGATGTAACGTGGGATGCTCGCCGCGTGTCGGGCAGGCGATCGGCTCGGACGGAGTCGATCTTAATGCCTACCTCCGTACTCGCCATGCCATGTTCGACATGAGGGGCTGCACCCATGCGTGGATATTTTTCATCCATGGTACAATAGTTATTTATGTGTTTATATTAGTATTAATTATAAAATTACTTAACAACTGGACCCAATTGAGTTGGCTATGCCTATACGGTGGTTTAAGCTAACCCGCTTAGCGGCTAGATTCTGCTGAATCCACTTGTTACTCCTGTCTTCGGGTTACTTCATTACGTCCTCCGTGACGGGTGATGCGGTCCGACTAATTCGGACCGAAATGTCAGGTTCTTCCTTCGGGTGCCCCGAAGGCGAAACGTATCCGAATCGAACCGTTCGAGATACGACCGAACTTCGACAGGGCTCGCAGGGTACGGGCGCGAGGGGCGCTCGTGGGTGCGAAACCGGGTGTCGATTCGCTCGCTCTGGAACTAAAGCACTCAACCGGATCGTTTCCTCTTTTGAGAATGGTTGTTCATTGCAGGTAAAGAATGAGAAAAAGGTTATGCGGGGTGAGTGCCGCTTGAGTAAAAAGGCTTCCGAGTGTCCGGGGCGCCAGGAAGCGTCGTGCGTTCCAGGCGCGGAGGCCAATGGCTCTCCGCGACGAGGGCAATGCATCGGCGTCCGTTTCGAGCAAAAGGACGTTCGAGATCGTCTCTGGAATCCTTCCGTGGTGCGTGTGAACGATTGAATTCGGAGGTTTGGCTCCGCTGGGAGGGCCTTGGCGGCGTCTTTGAGGGGATGCGTTTGTGCGTTCGGCCGCAAAGTTTCTGGAGAGTAGAGCCAAGCATCCCTGCGTATTTCTGGGCGGGGGAGAGTTCTCGGGGGGCGGGTTTGTCCTCCGCCAAGCTATTTTTACAACCGGGGGAGGAGAAGCTCCTCGGGGACTCGTGCCAGAGGGAGTTTTTGCTAGATGGCGGCGGGGTGGTGCGGTTTGTCGCACCGTTCCGGGAGGTCCTGATGCGGTGGGGCGTTTCCACTGGAAAAAGCCATTCGATCCCGTTTCGCAAGTTCTCGACCATTTTCCGCCGAAAGGGGGTGGATCCCCTTTCCGAGCCGCCTCCGAGCAAGGGGTGCCTGGCGAGGCTCGACCGGGAGCTGAGTCACGCCGGTCCGGCTTTGGAGAAGTATGGTTCACGGGTACTTTTGCTTAGACGGTCTCGCTAAAGTTAGGCTTTGGCTCTTCGTCGGTTTTCTTTCGGGCCGTATTGCATTAGCCTTAGCCGAGGAGTTGAAGCGCGACGGCGGTGAGCTGATTCGCCTGTGCGGTCATGGCGGCGGAAGCCTGCACGAGCACGTTTTGGCGGGCGAACCGGGTGGATTCGAGGGCCACGTCGGCGTCCATGATGCGTCCGTGAGCGGCTTCCAGGTTGGTTTGGTTCTGGATGAGCAGCTCGTTGACCATATTGAGGCGGGATTGTTCGGCCCCGTTTTCCGCTCGGGCGTCGGCCAGACGTTCGATGACATTGGTGAACTGGCCCACGGACACGAGCATGATGCTCTTGAGGAATCCGTCCGAGGTGTAGATTTCATCTCGTGCAGCTTGCGTCATGTCGTCGTTGTTGACGGAGTTGACGTTGCCGAGGTTGATGTACCCCGTACTGCCCGCACCGGCCACTCCAGCGGTGATGGCAGCGGCGGTGGTCGTGGTCACGTAGCGGGTGTCGAGGGCGCCGAGGGAGAGTACGTACTGCAGGTTGGTGACGCCGAGGGAGACGTTGCCGTCATCCATCTGGCCGCCAGGGTGAGTATATAACGTACGAGAAAAAGACGAGTAGGTACGCCCCGAGTCGTCAAGTGTACTGGCATTCTTAGCCAAGTGCGGCCTAAGGTCGGGAGGAGTTCCGGTTGGGAGTGCATCGCTGTGGGCGAAGAGGCTAATCCCGTTGAAGGTGTCGTTCTTCGTTTGCTGGAGCTGGCGTTGCAGCTCAATGAACTCCTTCGAGTAG
>CAXGVD010000261.1:0-4603 GCA_964012695.1 uncultured Opitutia bacterium | reverse complement strand
GGCTGGCTCCAATGCCGACAAACGCACCGAACAAATCGGGAGCGACGAAGCGTCCTACATGATCGCAGTCGATGATGAGGGGATTAAACTCATTGGCCGTAGCCCGAAAGGCGCTTTGTTCGCGACTTACGAATTGTTGGAGCGCCTAGGAGTCCGCTGGTACATGCCGGGCAAACTGGGCACGATCATCCCGAAGGCAAAGCATCTCGGGTTTGGCCACGGCGTGACCTTCAGGTCTCCGTCTTTCAGGAGCCGTTACATCACCTCATCCATGACACCGCCTTTCTCCAACAGGTTGCGTTTGGGTGGCGAGATGTTTCCCTCGGCGCACGGGATCAAATTGTCTCCGCCGCGTACCAAGAAAGACGACCTGGAGCTGTATGCGCTGCTCAACGGAAAACGTCACGGAAACCAGCTCTGCGTAAGCAATCCGGAAGCCGTGAAACGAGCCATAGCCTACGCCATCAACTTCTTCAAGAAACGCCCGGATCTCCCGTGGATCGGTATGGGGCCGAACGATGGTGGCGGTTTCTGCGAATGCGAGAACTGTCGCGCCTTGGACTCAAACGAATGGGACTCCTACTCGTCTCACGTGGCCACCACCGACCGGTACGTCTGGTTCTTCAACCAGGTCCTGGCTGGGATTCATAAGGTGTACCCGGGTAAGAAACTCTGTTTCTACGCATACCACACGTACACTTTGCCCCCGCGCAAACATATGCCGGACAAACACATCGTTCCGGCGTTTGCCCCGATCTCATTGTGTCGTGTTCACGGCATGTCGAACCCGGTTTGCCCGGACCGATCATTCTACAAGAAAGTCATGGTTGGATGGGGTAAAGTCGTACCAGAGATTTTCGAACGAGGTTACTACTTCAACTTGGCGTGCCCCGGATTCCCATTCAGCAAAGTTCATGCAGTCCGCGACGAGATTGTCGAAGCGAGGAAGGCAGGAGTAACCGGTTGGAAGGTCGAAGGCATTCCTTCGTGGGCAACTCACACGCCGACCACCTACGTCGCCTCGCGCCTGATGTGGGACGTCGACACTGACGTGGATGCCTTGCTTGACGACTTCTACGTGAAATTCTTCGGGGACGCTTCGAAATCCATGAAAGTGTACCTCGAGATGGTCGATCACGCGTTCAGAGACACCGACACGCACACGGGGGGCAGTTTCTGCATGCCCAAAGCGTTCACGCCGGAACGTTTGGAGCTCGGGCGTAAAACCTTGATAGGCGCCATCAAAGACGCGGGGAGTAACAACGTCTATGCCCGGCGCGTTGCGATGTTTGAACTCAATTTCCGGTTCCTGGAAGCCTTCATCTCCATGCTCGAGGCGCGTGATCAATTTGATTTCGCTTTGGCGAAAAAAGAACTGGACGACATGCGCGCGCTCAACGAAAAGCTGATCAGCTTTGACCTCAGCTACGCCGTGGCGCCCGAAGAACCTGTTGTTGCGGCCAAGGGCAAAGGAAAACCGCGTGAGATCCCGGCCATGCATGCACGGACCTCGCGTTCGTACGTGAAACGGTTCTGGGCGGCTACGGTCGAGAGCGGTTACGAACGGGTGGTGGAACGCGGCGACCTGGTCGCAGGGTTTCCTGACGAATGGGGTTTCCTGGCGGACCTTACGGAGGTAGGCGAGTCTGCAGGTTGGTTTGCGGACGGCATCACGGGCGGCAACTGGCGTACGTTGCGGACCAAAACCGCGAGTTGGAGTGACCAAGGAATGCATTACTACAAAGGCGTAGGCTGGTATCGCACCACCGTGAGAATTCCAAAGCAATTCAAAGGTCGTAAGTTATACCTGTGGTTTGGCGGGGTCGACGAACGGGCCAAGGTTTGGTTCAATGGCCAGCTTCTTGGCGCCAGCGAGGATGCCGGTGAAGGATTGCCCGGCACAGCCGGCACGTTCCTGCCGTTTGAATTCAACGTGACCGAAGAAGCCAGAGTCAGCGCCGACAACACCATCGTCGTCAAGGTCACCAACAAGAGACTCGATGAAGTAGGAACGGGCGGCATTGTGTCGCCCGTGATGATATGGTCGCCGAAAAGGTAACTCGGTGGGGAGGCGCACAGTGTGAGTAGCGGGAGCGCTTGGACCTAACTTAAAACTTGATTTGGTCCTGAGGGGCACGTCAAAGCGCCCACGCCTGGTTACTTTTGTTTTATCGGATGATTATCAAGCCATCCTGATTATCGGGCTTGTACATGCCCAAGGCCTTGCCGGCAGGATCGACCACCAGCCAATAATGGCCCGAGTAGGTTCCTTGAAGGGCCTGTCCTCCCGGCTCGATTTCCTTGTATTGCACGCGTTCGCCGGAAGTGTTGATCCAGTAGACGACGACCTTCGTCTTGCTTTGGTTCCGAAAGGTCAACTGCACTGCCAGCCCATTTCCGCCCGAACGTACGTTTTTCTCCTTTGCAGGATCGATGAGAGCCAGTTTTTTCATCCCTGACTTCTTGCTGGCGGTCGGCGCCGTCTTGCGGCCCAGGATCGGGGCGGGCTCGCCGCGGGCATCGGCCGCCTTCGCCTCGGCCACGGCCTTGGCCATGGGGTAATAGTTTTTGCGCTTAATCCGATTGTCGGACAGCAGGTCGAAGGCCTTTGGCGGTGTAGCCTTTCCTTCCGGCGGCTTGACCGGGGTGTATTGCCGAAGAAGCGACCGGTGATGGTCCAGCGTGGTCTGGTGTTCGGGGAGGTAGGCCAAGTTGTCGTGTTCGCCCTGATCCTTGCGGTGATCGTACAATTCCTCCAGCTTCGAGCCGGGATCGAAGACGTAGCGCCAATGGTCCGTCCGCACCCCGTGAATCCGCCGGTAGCTGGAAATGGCCGGTTGGACGCGTTTCCCGGATTTCGGGTCCTTCAGCAAGGGGACCAAGGATTCGCCTTCCAACTGCTTGGGCAACGCCATGCCCGCCAGTTCCGCTAGGGTGGGATATACGTCCAGCGTGCTCACGGGGCGCTCGCACACGCTCCCTGCAGTGGTCACGCCGGGGGCCACCACGAACATCGGAATACGCGTCGACTCCTCCCAGCAGGTGAACTTTTCCCAGTTCTCTTTCTCTCCAATGTGCATGCCGTGGTCCGACCACAGCGCGACGATGGTATCCTTGCTCCGGCCGCTTTGCTCCAAACCGTCCAACAAACGACCGACCATGGCGTCGGCAAAGGTTATGCTCGCCAAGTATCCCCTCACCGCTTGCTTCCACTGGTCGTTCTGCTCGACCCATTGATGCCAGCTCCGGCGTCCGTGGTCCCAGGTGTCAATCAAGTCGTCTTCCTTGTGGGCGGGAAGCTGTACCTTGTCCAGTGGATACATGTCGAAATATTTGGCGGGTACCTCCCAGGGGATATGTGGGCGAAAAATGCCGGCGGCGATGAAGAACGGCTTGTCGCGCTTCTTCTTCATTTCGCCCACCGCCCATTCGACGACCTTGTAGTCGCTCATGCCGGAATCGCCTTCGGCCACGGGCAGCCAACCGAACAAATGGTTGCCCAGCGGACGTCGCCCGAAGCAGCTTGCCTCATGGGCCTGCACGGCCTTGGTCGGCGGTCGCACCTGAAAAGGAATCGGCTTGTGGGCTTCGGGGAAATAGGAGTCCCAGGTGTCCGGGTCGTTTTCGCTGCCGTTCCACCATTGCAGGGAGTGATAGATCTTGCCGCCGCCTACGGCGACATATCCATTGTTCCGGAAATGCTGACTGAGGGTGACGACGTCGACCAGCTTCCGGTTCTTGCGCCAATTCGGACCGATCCCCTGAAAAACGTTGGCGGTGATGCCCGAGGTACTGGGCCGTACCCCGGTCATGATCGCGACTCGCGACGAGTGGCAAGCTGGAGACGCGGTATGGGCGTTGCGAAAAGTCACTCCCATTTTGGCCAGCCGGTCCAAGTTCGGGGTGATCGCTTGCGGGTGACCGCCCAGCGGACCGACCCAGTCGTTCATGTCGTCGATGGCGATGAACAATACGTTGGGCTTTCCGGACGCCGGGAAATGGGCCGCCCCGAGCGCCAAGCAAATAACAAACAGTCGTTTCATCATGGTCTCCATTCCACTGGCATTCCCGAGTGTACGCAATCAACTTTGCAGTGACTGCTCGACTGGAGCGCTTGGACCGGGGCCGATCCAAGATAACGGAAGCCCGTTGAACGGGCGCCAAGTTTCAAGGCTGAAGGAGGCTCTTGGGTGAATTATTTGAATTTTTCCTTTCCGGATTCTCGCTTGCGGGGAGTAATAGGGTAGGGGAGAGGAAAATCTCTATCGCGAAAAAAACCAGGTGATGGCCAAGCTTCTCGCCCTCCTTGAGAAACAGGTCAAGCGGGGCAGCCCAAGCCCAAGTGACCCGGTTTCAACGTACGGGGCGACTCGGAGATTAGGCTTACCCGTATTGTTCCCGGTACTTCTTGGGAGTTAGCGTCATTCGTTTGCGGAATTGGGCGGTGAAGGCACTCTGGTCGCAGAAACCGAGTTCATAAGCTATGTCGGAGAGTGAGCGATCGGTTTCTCTAAGCTCTTCGCAAGCCCGTTCGATGCGCGAGCGCAACATGAATTGCTGCGGAGTCAGGCCCGTTGCCTCCTTGAACCTGCGGTTGAGTTGG
>CAXGVD010000260.1:0-4611 GCA_964012695.1 uncultured Opitutia bacterium | reverse complement strand
AGGGCGATGTTATTCAGCACAAGCGTGGTAGCACCATGCGTTACGGTCGGATCGTATGCTTTGTGCATCCGGACGGCCTGTACTCCACCTCGCACGAGGAAGGGTATAACGGCAAGGACTTGCTGGAGTGCGTGGAAATCAATCCCAAGCCGGGCCTACTTCAAATTCTCGGTCCGGACGGCGAACCGAAGCGTTTTCAGGCTCAGGGGCACCACTGTAAAATCATGAAAGTGATCACGGTGGACTCCAAGGGGCAGGATACCACCCAGCACCGCTTGGACATCCCCGAGGAAGAGGACTGACTCGTCCGAACTGGGTCCGCATTAGAAGATATGCGGCTCCTTTTTTAGGGGCGAATGCGTTCGCTGCTTTCGGCTTACCCTCCTTCCCTTTCCTTCGCAGGTGCTTCGAAGAAGGCGTCGAGGTCGTCCTTCAGCACCCGTACGATTCGGCTGTCCTTTGTCTTGTAGCCGGGCGTCTTCAGTCTTTGTCGAGTGCCATTCGCAGCCTGCAGCGAGAAAACCACCTCATTTCCCGACCATTTGGTCATGCACCACTTCACCCCGTAGCCGTGCATGAGGTAGCCGATGGCCTCGGCTCGGTTGAAAAAGCACTTGCCTTCGATTTTTCGCACGAGGTTATGTAAATTAGAACGCCGCAATCCCCGAGCGGGAATTGCGGCGTTACTCAAAAAGGGGAAGGCGTCCGTTCGCTCAGGAGTCGTATTCGCCTTTTTTAACTTTCATGGCGGTGGCGATTGATACGCCGGCGGCGTCGGCAGAGGCTTGAAGCGTTTTGCCTGCAGCGAGGTCGCTCTTTATGCCTTTGACGACCTCAGGGGTCACTTTTCCGCGGCGCCCGGTGATTCCGAAGCGGGCGAAGAATTTTGACCGTGCCGCGGGCGCGATGCCCTTTACATAGCACTCTAGGTAGTCGACGACTCCGCGAAACTCCTTCTTTCCGTCTTTGGCTCGAACGTGCCGTTTGAAGTCGTCCTTGATCAGTTCATACTGCGCCTGAAGGTCGGGTCCAGAGTTGTTCTTGGAGCTGATGGCCTTTTCGAGTTTCTTCAACTTTTTGGCTAGTTCCTTTTTCTCAGTGATGAGGTCGTCTATATTGCTCATTTAGGTATATGTTCCGGGTTCTTGGTTGCTTATTTTGGTTCATGGAAGATTAAACCAAAAAAGTTAAATTAAGTGAATGACCCTCTGTTAGGCAAACACATTAATTTCTTCAATTCTTTTTTAATTGTGGAGAACCCGAATGCAAGCCAATTTCGTAATTCAAAGTGAATCCGTGGTGGGAAGTTTCTTGTTGCTGAAATCCGGGTCGAGTTTCCAAACGGATAAGACGTTACACGAGTAACCCCCTGTCCAAGCTTCTATATTGTATGGCTTCTAGAAGGTGCGGAGTTTGTACGTTTTCGGAATGGGCGAGGTCGGCGATGGTGCGGGCGACCTTGAGGATGCGGTCGTAGGCCCGGGCTGAGAGGGATAGTTCCTCCATGGCGGATCGGAGGATCACGGCTTGTGCGGGATCTATGTAACAGTGTTTGCGGAGCTGTTTTCCGGACATGCCCGAATTGGCGTTCAGGGGAAGGTCTCGGAAGCGTTCCGCTTGCGTTTGGCGGCATTTCTCCACCCGGGCCCGCATGGCTTGCGAGTCTTCTCCCCCTTGGTAGTCCTGAAGTTCCTCGATGCGTACGGCGGGGGCCTCGACGTGTATGTCCATGCGGTCTAGCAGGGGGCCGCTAACGCGGGCTCGGTAGCGTTGGATTTGGGGGGCGGAGCAACGGCATTCGCGGTTGGAGTCTCCGAGGAAGCCGCAGGGGCACGGGTTCATGGCGGTTACGAGCATGAAACGGCTGGGCAGGGTGATTTTGCCGGCGCTCCGCGAAATGGTGACCTCCCCGTCCTCTAAAGGCTGCCGCAAGACCTCCAGAGCGGAGCGTTTGAATTCGGGGAGTTCGTCGAGAAAAAGTACGCCGTTGTGGGCGAGGGAGATTTCTCCGGGGCCGGGAATGGTTCCGCCTCCGAGCAGACCCACGTCGCTGATGGTGTGGTGGGGGGAGCGGAAGGGACGCTTGAAGGTTCGGTTTTCTTTGGCGAAGGCTCGGCCCGCGGCGGAATGGATGCCGAGCACCTCTAGAAATTCGTCCAAGGTCGGTTTAGGCAGGATGGTGGGAATGCGCTTGGCGATCATGGACTTGCCGGAGCCGGGCGGTCCGAGCATGAGCAGGTTGTGCCCGCCCGCCACCGCCACTTCCACGGCTCGGCGCAGGTTGGCCTGCCTTTTACCTCGGAGAAATCGAGGGAGGAATCGGCGTCGGGTTTCGCAAGAAAAGGACTGCTGGCGGAGGCCAAGGGAACGAGTTCGCTTTTACCCGAAAGGAATTGCACTGCCTCGGTAAGGGACTCGACAATGTAGACCTCAACCTTGTCCACCAGGCAGGCTTCCTCGGCAGCTTCCTTGGGAAGAACAACTCCTTTCTTGCCCTCTTTGGCGGCTAGCATGGCCATGGCCAGTCCGCCTCGGGCGGGGCGGGTTTCCCCGGACAGGGCCAGTTCGCCCGCGATGAGGTAGTCTTCCGCCGCTTCGCTTTGGAATTGTCCGGTGGCGGCGAGGATGGCGAGGGCGATGGGGAGGTCGAAGGCGATGCCTTCCTTGCGCATGTCGCCGGGAGCGAGATTTATGGTGAGGTGGGTCCTGGGCTTGGCGAAGCCGGAGTTTTCGAGGGCGGAGAGTATGCGGTCAAGGGATTCCTTCACCGCCGCGTCTGGTAGTCCGACCAAGGCGTACTTCACTTCGCCCCGCTCGCCTGCGTTCACCTCCACGGTGACGGGGTAGGCGTTCACCCCTTGGAGAGTGGCAGAGTGAGTGACTGCGAGCATGGGTAGTAGTGGCTTGACGGAGAGGTGTGCGGTCAGTGGGAGTTGCGTTCCCGAACCAGCTTGGTGAAGGGCTTGAAGAGAGGGTGGTCGCTACTTCCGAGAATGCCGTAGAAAATCGTTTCAAGAGGAAGCAGGTGGCAACCTGCTGCGGCGAGTTTGCGAAGGGCCCATTCGCCGTCCTGCGTGCGACGGCAGGAGACGCAGTCCGTGAGGATGGTGACGTCCATGCCCTCGTTCAGGGCGTCCAAGGCAGTGTAATAAACGCAAATGGAGGTTTCCACGCCCGCAAGGAGCAGGTGGCTGGCGTCCGAATCCTGCAACGCCTCGGACAGACTGGGTGCGGAAAAGGCGGAAAAACCCGTTTTGGGGAGCGGACGGAGGTCGGGGACGATGGAGGCGAGACGCTCGTCCGTGAAGCCCAGTTTGTCGGGAACTTGTTCCGTGAGTTGTACGGGCAGGCCTAATAGCCTCGCCGCTTCGAGGAAGAGTCGGCAATTGGCGAGAAGGGCTTCGCCGTCCGCCACCACCTCCAGAAAGGCTGGTTGCAGGTCCACGAGCAGAGCTACGGGCAGGCCCGTTGGTTCCGTAATTTCCGATTCCTCTTGCATATTCTTCTCCATCGAACGAATGATTAAAGCCTTGCCATTTGGGCGATGAAGGCAACTTTACTTTATGCCATGAAAAGTGTGGTAGAACGGGAATGCAATGCGAGTAATTTCGCTCGCTTATCGCGTGGAAGACGCCGTGTCTTTCGGGTATTGACAGCCTTGGGGGTCGGAGTCCTGACGGGCTGCGGGGATCGGTTCGGAGGAGGAGTCGGTCGCCCGAGGAAATCGGACATCACGATGGCGCCCCAGTTCGTCCTGTCTCATCAACCGGTCGTGCCAGTCCTGCTGGAGGTCGATTTCACCGGGGTTCAACTGGCCAGCGTGGACAACATTTTTTCCCCCGACCCCGTTGACCGCTCCTACGCCCTTTACTTCGCTCTTACCCAATCTGCCGCCTCCACACTGAGCACCGTTACGCAGAAGCATGTCGGCAAAAAGCTCTACCTTATGGCTTCGGGGCAGCAGTTGGGGGTGCATCCGATCGATAGGCCCGTGACCAACGGGGTGCTTCCCGTGCTCCTGACCGGAAAGAAGATGAACGAAGACAGGGCTCGTTTTATTCACTCACACTTGGAACGCTCCCTTGCCGCCATTCAGTATTTCCACGCCAAGGGCTAGATGAGCGCGGGGAGGTTCGGCTTTTCGGGCAAGGGCAACCTTGGTCTCTTCATCCTGAGCTTGGCGGTTAGCTTGGCGTCAGCTAACGGCCCGAAGTTTTCTCTTTCATGGCCCACGCCCAACCCCGCCTTCGCCCGCGGCATGGGCCACGCCGCCTTCCTCCAAAAAACAGGCCCGGACAAACCCGTTAGTTCCGGAGCCTATGGCTGCGTGCGCAACAACGGCTACAAATTTCACGAGGGTTTGGACCTCTACCCAGTCAACAGAGATTCTCGCGGACGTGCTGAAGACGAGGTTTTCGCTGCTATGAAAGGAGTCGTCCGCCACCTCAATCGGGTGTCCGGTCACAGCAGTTATGGGAACTACGTGGTGTTGGAGCACCTTGACCTCACGCCCGCCCTCTACACCCTTTACGCCCACCTCGCGCAAGTCGACCCGGATCTGAAAGTGGGGAGCAAGGTCAATGTGGCCGCACCTCTCGGCAAAATGGGAAA
>CAXGVD010000259.1:0-4618 GCA_964012695.1 uncultured Opitutia bacterium | reverse complement strand
CTTCCGCCGACAAGCGGAACCTCGGGCCTCGGCCAAGGAGGCGGTTGCGGGGGTCCTTCGCCGAACCGGCCGCCAAAAAGGCGGAATCCTGTCGGTAAGTGCGTGAGAGGGTGATGTCCCGCAAAAGACCCTTAAGCGACCAGCCTTTCTCCATGAAATCGACGGCCAGCCAATCGAGCAGTTTCGGATGAGAAGGCAGGAGGCCCTGAGAGCCGAAGTCCTCCTCGGTCTCGACGATTCCCACGCCGAACAGCCGGGCCCAGACCCGGTTGACCATAACCCGGGCGGTAAGCGGGTTCTCCGGAGCCGTCAACCATAGGGCCACCCCCAAGCGGTTGGTAGGAACTTTAACGGAGGTCTTGAAAAGCCTGGGGAATGCGGCGTCGACCTCGTCCCCTTGGTCGAGGAAGTTGCCGCGTTTGTGAATCCGGGTCACGCGCTGCTTGTCGGCGAGCTTTTCCCGCATGACGGGGACGGTAGCCGTGCTTTTCTCGACCTTGGCAATCTCCGCCTTGAGGGAAGCGACTTCCTGATCCGACGGATTCAGCTCGTTCTTTCCGGGATCTCGCAATTGCCTAACCAAATGCCGGCGTGACGGCGTCAACTCCTCCTTCGCCAAGTCGGCGAGCAGGGCGGTTTGCAGGCTGGGGAGCGGAAGGTTCTCCGTGCCGGACTTTCCGGCGAAGATCCGAACGCGTCCGAAGCAAAGCCGGGAGCCATACTGCTGCGACAGGCGAACCCGAAGCCGGTCCCCCTGCCTGATGCGCAGAGGCTTCTCGAAGGTGAAGCGGGCGAGGTGGTCCGCATTGAACTTGGGGGAGACGGCCCAGCCGGTCTTGAGGTTACCGTCGAATGCGTTCTTCACTGGCCAACCGTTCTGCTCATAATCTGCTGTGGCCTTCTTGATTTTCAAAGCTTGAGCGGGGCCACCATTCGCCGGCAGACGCTCGACGGTGATTTCGCTGAGAACGAAGTTGGGGTCGCCGGGGTTTCTCCCGGGGCCATTCCGGTTGCCGAGGGACGTATGGGTGAGGGCGTCGAGTCGGAGCGTGGGGTAGACGCCGACGGGGAGCGTCCCGGTGAGCTTGTATAGATCGGTGGCAGGCGACTGGCCCGAAGCAAGTACGCTGTGGTCCTTGCGGACAGTAAGCTTCGCCCCGTTTGAGGAGATGGCTTTTTGAGGAATGAAAGCCGACCAGTTCTCCCGAACGGCCTTCTTACCCTCAAGCCAGCGCAGGAGTCCGGGAAGTTCGGCCGATCTGGCCTTTTCCATCTCCGACATCTTCGCGATCAGCTCCTTTTGCAAGGCGGCAAGTTTCTCCTGGCTCTCCCTGGGCGTGACCTTGAACAAGGGGGTGTCGCTGGGATGGTCGTTGTCTTCGGTCTGGTTGAAGAGGGCGTAGAAGCCGTAGTAGTCCTTGAGGGAAATCGGGTCGAACTTGTGGCTGTGGCATTTTGCGCAACCCATCGTCAGGCCCATCCAGATTTGCACGGTGGAGTCCACGCGGTCCTTGACGGCAGCCACGCGAAACTCCTCGTTGTCGGTGCCGCCCTCGTCGTTGGACATGGTATTGCGGTGGAAGGCGGTTGCGACCTGTTGGTCGGGCGTGGGGTCTGGGAGCAGGTCGCCAGCGAGCTGCTCGATCGTAAACTGGTCATAGGGGATGTCGCTGTTGAGAGCGTCAATCACCCAGTCCCGGTAGAGCCAGATGTCTCGGTGCCTATCCTTCTCGTAGCCCTTGGTATCGGCGTAACGGGCCAAATCCAGCCACATGCGCGCCCAGTGCTCGCCGTAGGCATCGGAATCAAGCAGACGATCAACCACCTTCTCGTGAGCCTTCGCACTCTTGTCGTCCACGAAGGCGTCGGTCTCCTGCGGCGTGGGCGGCAGGCCGGTCAAGTCGAGAGACACTCGCCGGACCCAACGGTATCGGTCTGCATCCTTTGACGGGGACATACCGTTGGCCTCCAAGCGGTTGAGAACGAAGTGGTCCAGGGGATGTCGGGGCCACCCCTTTGGGGTAGCATTAGGCAACGGCGCCTTGACAGGACGCTTGAACGACCAGTGGACGTCGTACTCGCCGCCGGCGCTAACCCACGCCCGCAGGATTCGGCGGTCCTCGGCGGTCAGTGCATGCCCCGAGCCCGGCGGCGGCATGACCTCGTCTGGGTCGTCGCTTTCGATTCGGAAGACAAGTTCGCTCTGGTCCGGCTTTCCCGGCTCCAGGGCACGGTAGCCTCCGAGATCGGACACGGCCCCCTCCCGCAGATCCAGACGGAGCTTCGCCTTGCGGGCCTTCTCGTCTGGCCCGTGACATGAGAAGCAGTTGGCGGAAAGAATGGGACGTACGGCCTCGTTGAAGGAAACCTCGTTCGCAAAGACGGTCGTGAAAGACGCAATGGACACCAACACCAAGACGGCAACTGAGCAGGGCTTCCTGCAATAACGATGAACCAAGAACATTTTCAGCAAAGGAATGAGCAACAGCCCGCAACTCTTGCCGAGCAAACCCATCCGCCTCAAGGCAAATTCCTCTTCCTGATCTTTCTTCTTCTTCATCCAACGAAGTGACCCACACGAATCATTAGCCCAAGGCAAGACATCCGTCGTCGCCCTGAAAATGCATGGCCGAATAGATTTATGCTCTGCGTAGGAGTGCTGCATAAGCATTGTCACGCAGTAGCATACCTCCAAGGCCTCCTTAGTCATGCAAGCACTACCGAACGAACCCTTCAGTGTCTCATACACAGGCTCTTTGATACAGTATACAGGCTACCGAAGTTCAGTCCCAATCCACAACTTTTACAAGTATCACGATCTTAGGATTCAAGCCTAAGATGCGTACATTGGGATTCGCCATAGGCGGGAAGTTCCATCATGACCGTTCCCATGAACAACCGTCGAGAATTCCTCACCATCTCCGCCGGTGCCACGCTCGGTCTGCCCGCATATGCGCAAATCCCCTTTGCCGCCGCAGGCACAACACCAAAAGCTTTCCCAATGGAACCCAGTGAACTAAAAGAAAAACTCAAGGAGTGCCTAGGCGGTGAATGGCCGGAGCCGAGCCCGCTCAATTCTAAGCTTATCGAAACCGAACAGGCCACAGGCTTCACCCGCCACCTTCTCAGCTACGAAGTAGAGCCGGGTGACCGGATCCAAGCCTACCTGCTAGTACCCGAGGGCATCAACGCCCAGAATCCCGCGCCCGCCATCGCCATCTGGCACCAGCACAACGGCCAATACCACCTCGGCAAAAGCGAACCCGCTGGACTCGATGGCAATCCCATGCACCACACCGGGGCCGCCCTGGCCAGGGAAGGCTACGTCACTCTCTGCCCAGACGCCCTCTGCTTTGAAGGCCGACAAGACCCCACAGGCAAACTAAAGCGTGGCAACTTCGAACGCTTCGAGTTCCTTCGCTACATCGTCGCCGGCAAGTCCATGGCCTGGAAAAACATACTGGATATGCGGCGCTCGATCGACCTCCTGGCCGTCCGCCCCGAGGTGAAAGCGGACCAACTCGGTTGCTACGGCCACTCAATGGGCTCAACTCACACCTGGCTCGCCGGCCCCTTCGAACCCCGGCTCAAGGCCCTCGTCGGCAACTGCTGCCTGCCCACGTACAAGGCCATCCACGAGGAACGCCTGCTCCATTGCTTCCCCAACTTCGTCCCTGGCTGGCACGCCTACGGGGACACTCCTGAAATTGCCGCCCTCACGGCTCCCCGGGCTCTGCACCTCAATCTCGGCGAACTCGACGGGGGCAGTCCCCTCGACGAAGCCAAGGCTGGTATCGACCGCATCCGCGCCGCCTACGAGAAGCAAGGTGCCGAAGAACAGTTTTCCGCTTTCATCGAAGCGGGTAAGGGGCACGTGCTCAGCGAGGCCATGTGGACCAGAACAAGGCAGTTCTTCGGCAAGCACCTACGCCGCTCTTAGCACCAATTTCTCTAGGATTCAATTGGGCTGAAGGCCCATTTCAGACTAAACATAATCACAGCGTTCCAAGAGGTGCAGGAAATCTACTAGAAAGGCGGGATAGCTACGCCGCGGCCATGATTTCCCGGATGCGAGTGGCGAGAGCTTCATCTGTCGCATACAGAGCGCCTCGGTGGTTCATGAAGGTGGAGTCGGGGCGATTTAGGTCGAGGGGAGCGCCGAACACGTCGCCGACTACGGCCCCGGCCTCCTCATAGAGGCAAGCCGTGGCGGCGTAGTCCCAAAGACTTCCCCCACCCTCCTGCGGCTTGGGAAACTTGAAGTGGCAACCGGGAGACCGCTCCAAAGCATGGCAGGCATTGATTACCGCACCCCCGAATTGGGTGGCCTCCAAACCCTTCAAGCCGCGCTCTCGGGCGTAGGATTCCAGTTCGTTCAGGACTGACTCGCGCTCGGGACGGTCCGTGAAGCTGCGGTCGTAGGTGAAGGTCAGCACCTCGCCCCAAGGTGGCGGGCTCCAAATTTCCCCGTTCCGCCGAACGCCCTCCCCATTCGTCGCCTGCCATAGGACGTCGTGGACGGGGTCGTATACCACTCCGATTTGCGGCGAGCCGTCCCGGGCCACCAACGCAATCGACACCGAATACCCCGGCTCGCCACGAATGAAGGGCAAGGTAC
>CAXGVD010000258.1:0-4620 GCA_964012695.1 uncultured Opitutia bacterium | reverse complement strand
CAAAGTCACCGTAATCGTGGACGCCCACGACACCAAAAAGTTCCGTATCCCCGGCGAGGATTTTGACCTGCCTCTCACCCACGGCGCCGTCCTCGTAAACGGGTTCGGTTGGTTGGCCGACGAAGTGGCCCGTTTGTCCGGTGACGAGCCTGACGCCGAACGCGTACGGGAAGCCAACTGGCGGGGAATTCGTTCCTCCGAGGTCTTGGGTGAGGGCGGACTGGCCACTTACAGACCGGCCCTCCTCCATCACTTGCCCAGTGGCAAACTGGTCCTCACCACGCAAACAGAGTTTGCCGAAATGCTTTTCATCCCCAAGCCCAACCTGCGCGAGGACCGGGCATTCCGCGAAGTGATGAAGGGCTTGCCCGAGCGTGGAAACGCCATGAGCTACGTTTCCCCGAAGGTGTTCAACCTACTGCGAAAAGTCGTTAACGCGGCCATTGAGCAAGAAGCCGACCCAGCCGAAGCCGCCGTGGTTCGCGGCATGCTTTCCCTCTTCCTGCCCCTCGAAAGCAAGGGCGAGGCCAGTGTGACCACCAACCTCCCCGACGGTATCCTCACCGTCTCCAACTCCACCTTCTCTCACAAGGGCGGACTCCTCTCCTTCGGCCTCACCGGCCCCATGGCTGGGATCATGGCCTCTCAGATGATGTTTATGGGGGCGATGGAAGAGCTGGAAGATGGGAATGACTTCCCCGCTCCACCCGACGTCCAGATCCCCTTCGAAGAAGCCCAACCCGAGATCGAGATCCCCTCGCCCTAAAAACCCTACGAGCGGAATTTCGGCCCCCGTTCCCCGAGTCCAAAGCTTACGGCCTGCAATCAGTACGTAGCAACCTTGGACCTTAAGAGCGCATTTGAAAAGTGTCGCTCAGCGACACTGATACGACTTGAGCCAGTCGTAAAGAGTCAATCAACCCGGCGGGGCCGCCACGGTGGGCTTGTAGAACTGATCGACGATTCTCAGGTAGCGGGGGGCCTTTGCGTCGCCCCCTTCGGTGGCCTTGCCAAACCAATGCGAGGCTTTGGGGTAGTCCTGTTCCACGCCTTGGCCAAGGAAATAAATCATACCAAGAAAGCGTTGGGCCTCCACGTCGCCTTCTGTGGCGGCTTTTTGGAACCAACCGCGAGCTTGCTCAAACTCCTTTTCCTTGTAGTGCAGGTTCCCGAGTAGGCGGCAGGCCTCCACGTTGCCCTCTCCTGCGGGGGCGCGAAGGAGGGCGGCGGCCTTGGCGTTGTTGTCTTCGATGGACATGGCCTTGCGTGCCGAGGCTATGGGGTTGGCTAACTCTTCCGGGGAGAAAGGGATCGCGGGGGCGGGTTTCGGACGGGAGGTGGCGTTGGAATCCAAGCCTACACCAGGCGTGTTATCCCGAGCGATGTCCACCAAGGGACGGGCATCCATGTCCACCTCAACGTTGGTGATGGCATTTTGGGCGCGTTCGAGAAGCATGCGGTACTTCCGCAACTGGAGCTTGGCTTCGGAAGAACCGTTCAGCGAGGCAAGTTCCAGCCAACCCACGGCGGCGTTCAAGTCACGGCGCACGCCTTCACCTCTGCCGTATTTAACGCCAAGGGTGAACTGGGCCATAGATAGCTTGCGGTCGGCGGCGGCTCGAAGCCAGCGTACGGAGACATCGTCGTTAAGAGGCACGCCGTCCCCGATGGAGTACGCCATGCCGAGGTAGAACATACCCATGGGCGATTGCAGGCGAGCCGCCTTGGAGCACCAGCGAATGGCGAGGGAGGCATCTTTTTTCACACCTACGCCGGTAAAGTAAAGCATGCCAAGCAGGCTTTGGGCGGCCCCGAGGTCTTGGTTGGCGGCTTTTTCCAAGTGGCGTACGGCTTTCGGAAAGTTACGGGGGGGGACGTCCGTTTCAATCAAGCTGAGGCAGAAGAGGGCAAGGGGGTCGTTGCGGCGGGCGAGGTCCATGAGGCCGGAGTTGAGGTAGGCTTCGTCGTATAGGAAGCGTCCGCGCTCCAGATTGCCTTTATCCAGTTCGATGCCTGCCAAGGCGCAGAGGCCAAAGGCGCCATCCTTTTCGGCAGAGAGGCGGGCCCATTTTTCGGCTTCCTCGGCATTCACGTTCAGCCCGCGTTCCCCGTGGCGGTGGAAGAGGGCGAGGGCGCCTTGATAATAAGCGTCTCCCGCTTGGGCCTTGGCCTGGACCACGGCTAATTCTTCGCGCAAGGGGTTGGCGCCGGCAGGTATAAACGGGAAGAGGGCAGCTAAGCAGGCCACCGCCAATACGGCCCACATAAGTTGCGGGGCATTACGCCTAGAAGTAAAGTTGGCAGGTTTCACAAGGAGGTGTGAAGCATCGGCAGTATCGGAATTCGGCTGGCGCGGGCAAGGTTTTTTCTCGACGAGTTGAGAAGTGGAAGAATTATCTAGGCTCATGTTTCGGCAGTGCGAACGTTGCGATTTCGAGTGGCATGTCTCGGACGGCGAAGCTTGCCCGGCCTGCGGAACAGGTGGGGGAGGGGAGGAAGTCGAAAACTCGGAGGATGAGAGCGAATCCGCGCTTAGAGCGGAACTAAGCGAGGGCGGTGCCTTCGGCTCGGGGCCACAGGCCAAGGCTCAGGCGTCCTGCGTAGTGGCCCTGGCCATAATGGCCTTGGTGTACTTCCTCGTGGCCTACGTGCTGCCACGCTAACATAGCCCGCTGAGGCACGGACCGCAGGGGATCAGTTCGAGGAATTGGAGCCGTCTACTTGAGAGGGCGGCAGGAAGGGATCCTCAAAGGCTTCGCGAAAATCGTAGCCGTTAGCGAAGTCTTCGGGGGAATCGTTGTCCGTGCTTCCGAGAATGCGGTGATCCACCAAGTGGAACACGATGTCGCCAAAGTCCCGACACTTCTTCACGTTCCAGTGGTCAAGAATGGTGGTGGTCATAGGGCCATAGCGTTCGAGGGCGTATTCGCGAATGCCTTGCAGGAGTTCGTTGCCGGACACGTGGCCTCCCTTAGGGCCACCGCTCTTCTTCAAGTGCTGAAGGGTATGGTCCAAAGCTTCCCGGACAAAATAATATGCACCTTTGCCGAAGCGGGAGTCCGTCTCGTGAATCTCGTTTACAACCTCGGGAAAATTCGTATCGCTCATCGTCTTGAAGGACTCAACCAACAGGCTGAAAAACCTTATTAGACTAATAATTCGCCCGCCAAAAGCAAACTTTTTCCAACCACCCGGACTTCATGAAGGTCTCCTATTCCCACGTCAAAGGACGTGCTTCCCCCCACTGCATCACTTGGCTTTACCGCAAGAAGCGGTACCGCAAGTACTTCCGCAGTCGGATGGACGCCATGAGATTCCGCAACGACAAGTTGAACGAGTTAGGCGTTGAGGACACGGGATCGGTGGAAAACGCAGTTGTTTTTCATGTTCTGACCGAAATCAAGGAGAAGCTGGAAGCCCTGGATCGCAGGGTAGAGTCATTGGAATCCTCCGTACGGATGCAGGAAAAATATTTGGAGGAGATGAGAAAACCTCCCGCTCCGAAGATTCTACGGATTTCCGAAGCCGCCAAAGTGCTCCGAGTGTCCCAGCGGAAGCTCTACTACCTTATGAACAAGGGCGTCTTCAAGCGCTACAAGCTTCCTCACACGCGGACCACTTTCATCCGATTGGACGAAGTGGAAAAAGCCTTGGGACAGGGCAACGTCACGGACTTGCTAAACTGAGCAAGGCGGGAGCACAAGGTGGGGCAGGGGGGCCGCCCCGCCCGAGACACAGCCTTTTTTGCTTTAGCCCGAGCCCGCCTTTTGCTTTTATCACCGCTCCCTTCCGAACAAACGCCCGCTTTCTCCGGGCGGTAGATGTTCCATTCACAAGCACACAGCCAAGCAATCATGAGTAAGAAATTTCCCGGCGGAGTGGCCACGGGCGATGCCGTCCAAGCCATCTTCAACGACGCAATCGAAAACGAATACGCCTTGCCCGCGGTAAATGTGGTCGGCACCGACTCCGTGAACGCCGTACTCGAAACCGCCGCCCGGGTGAATTCGCCCGTGATGATTCAGTTCTCCAACGGCGGCGGGGTCTTTTACGCTGGCAAAAGCCTCTCCAACGACGGGCAAAAGGCCGCCATCGCGGGCTCAGTCTCCGGAGCCAAGCACGTTCACGCCATGGCCGAGGCCTACGACGTCCCCGTAATCCTCCACACCGACCACGCCGCCCGCAAACTCCTCCCCTGGGTGGACGGTATGCTCGACGCCGGAGAAACCTTCATGGAGCAGGAAGGCAAACCCCTCTTCAGTTCGCACATGCTTGACCTCTCCGAAGAGCCCATCGACGACAACCTCGGCACCTCTAAACAGTACTTCGAACGCATGGCCCCCCTCGGCATGACCATCGAAATCGAACTCGGCGTCACGGGAGGCGAAGAAGACGGCGTTGACAATACCGACATCGACAGCTCCCGCCTCTACACCCAACCCGAGGAAGTCAACCAAGCCTACGAAACCCTCTCCCAAGTCAGCCCCCGCTTCACCGTCGCCGCGGCCTTCGGCAACGTACACGGCGTTTACAAACCCGGAAACGTGGAACTGACCCCCGTCATTCTCAAGAACTCCCAGGAATACGTCCAGGAAAAACACGGAACCGGGGACAAGCCCA
>CAXGVD010000257.1:0-4622 GCA_964012695.1 uncultured Opitutia bacterium | reverse complement strand
AACTCGAACTTGCCCGAACCGGGTTCGCCGAAGAGGGCGATGGAGCCCTTGTTGAAACCGCCGTCGTGCTCCACTTGCCCCAGCACTTTGTCCGCATACTCAGGGCTGTGAAGCTTGAGGAAAATCTCTTGGATGATGGCTTGCTGGTCTTTGGTGAACTGGCTCACGCGGGATTTATTTATGTGCCAGTTGTTGTCCACCTTGGAGCGGAGGGGGTGGTCAAAGGGGAGGCAAATGGCAGTGCGTTGCTCGTCGGAGAGGCTCTTGTGAAGAGTGGTGACGAGGGTTTCGGAGGCGGGGCCTTTGGTGACGTCGGGTCGGGCCAGAGCCGTGGAGGAGTCGAGGAGCAGGGACCCTGCGGAAACGGCGGCGGCTCCGCCTGTTGCGGCGGCCACGAATTTGCGGCGGGAGAGGGAGGTGAAAGCAGCGTCTTGGTTGTTCATGATGTATGCAGTTTCGACGGGGGCGGTTGGTTAAGCAAGCGTCAAAAACAGGTTCCCGGCAAATCGGGCCAAGTTAGGCAAGGAGGTCTTTGACGACTTTGGAGCCTTCCACGCCGGTGAGGCGCTGGTCGAGGCCGAGGTAGCGGTAGGTGAAGCGCTCGTGGTCGATGCCGAGGGTGTGGAGGATGGTGGCGTTAAGGTCATTCACATGCACGGGGTTCTCAAGGATGTTGTAGGCGAAGTCGTCGGTCTTGCCGTACTCGAGGCCGGCTTTGACGCCGCCGCCCGCCATCCACATAGCGAAGCAGCGCCCGTGGTGATCGCGCCCGTGATTGTCCTTGGTGAGCTTGCCTTGAGAGTAGATGGTGCGGCCGAATTCGCCACCGCATACCACGAGGGTGTCCTGGAGCAGGCCTCGTTGCTTGAGGTCTCGCACGAGGGCTGCGGCGGGTTGGTCCACGTCTTCGCACTGCTGGCGAATCTTGGAGGGGAGGGAGCCGTGCTGGTCCCAACCCCGGTGAAAGAGTTGGACGTAGGGGACCCCGCGTTCGGCGAGGCGGCGGGCGATGAGACAATTGTGGGCGAAGGAGCCTTTGCGGCGAGCGTCCTTGCCGTAGAGGTCTAAGACGTGGCTGGGTTCGTCGGAAAGGTCCACCAAGTCGGGAACGCTGGTCTGCATGCGGTAGGCCATTTCGTACTGGGCAATGCGAGCGTCGATTTCGGGGTCGCCCGTTTCCTGACGCTTTGCTTGGTTGATTTTAGCGATCCCGTCGAGCATGGAGCGGCGCATGTCGCGAGAGACGCCGGGCGGGTTGGATAGGTAGAGGACCGGATCTCCGGCGGAACGGAACTTCACGCCTTGGTGCCTGGAGGGCAGGAAGCCGCTGCCCCAGAGCCGGTCGTATAGAGCTTGGGACTGGCCGCGACCCTTGGAAATCATGACGACGTAGCCGGGCAGGTCCTTGTTCGGGCTGCCAAGCCCCCAGTCAAGCCAGGCCCCGAGGGCGGGCTTGCCGGGTTGTTGAACGCCGGTGTTGATGGCTGTGATCGCGGGGTCGTGATTGATGGCTTCGGTATGGACGGACTTAACGAGCGTGATGTCGTCGGCGATCGAGGCGATGTTAGGTACAATTTCACTGAACCAGCTGCCGTTTTGTCCGTGGCGGGAGAACTCGAACATGGGAGCCACGCAGGGGAAGGATTTCTGTCCCGAAGTCATGCCCGTGATACGTTGGCCTTGCCGGATGGAGTCGGGCAGTTCGATGCCGTGATTCTTCCGCATGGCGGGATGGTAGTCGTACATATCTATGTGCGACGGGCCACCCGAGAAGAAAAGGTAGATGACGCGCTTGGCGGTGGGCTTGAAGTGGGTGCCGGACAAGGTGCCGGCATTCACGGCGCCTTCGCCAGCGGAGGCGCCGGTGAGGCTGGGATTGAGTAACTGGGCGGCTCCGAGAGCCCCGAGCCCGCGGGCCCCGAGATTGAGCATTTTGCGGCGGGAAAGGTTGTCGTGGAAAAGCATGACCGGTGCGAAGTTCTGCGGGTTGGCGAAAGTGGAAAGAGACTTATTCCTTGGTGATGGTTTCGTCGAGATTGAGAATCATGGCGGCGACGATGGTCCAGGCGGCGTGCTTGGGGGCGTCGAGAGATTCGTCTCGCTTGGATTCGCCCACGGCGAGGAGTTGGGCGGCACGTTCGGGTTCTTTCTTAAAGGTGGCGAGTTGTTCGTCGTAGGCTGCGCGGAGGACGGAGCGGCGAAGCTCGTCGGCGGAGCGGGCGGTCGCGAGCTCGAAGGCGTAGTCGAGTCGAGAGTGGAAGTCGGGTCGGCCGCTTTTAAGGATGCGTTGGGCAAAGTGGCGGGCGGCTTCCACGAACTGCTCGTCGTTGAGAGTTACAAGGGCCTGCATAGGGGTGTTGGTGCGCTGACGTTGGAGGACGCACTTTTCCCGAGTGGGGGTGTCGAAGGCCATAAGGGCGGGTTGGGGGGCGGAGCGTTTCCAGTAGGTGTAGAGGGAGCGGCGGTAGAGGTTTTCGCCTTTGTCCCGGCTGAACCGGCGCCCGCCGCTGAGGGAGACCTCGACCCAGAGTCCGGGAGGTTGGTATGGCTTGACCCCGGGGCCGCCGAACTTCTCCACCAGCAGGCCGGAGAGGGCGAGGGCGTTGTCTCGCACGAATTCACCCATGAGGCGGAAGCGGGGCGCCCGGGCAAGAAGGCGGTTGCGCGGGTCGGCGGCGAGGTGCTCTTCGGAGGTGACGGAGGACTGGCGGTAAGTGGCGGAGTTGACCATCTGCTTGATGGCCCGCTTGACGTTCCAGCCGTTGTCCCGGAGGTCGGCGGCTAGCCAGTCGAGCAGCTCCGGATGCGTAGGCCAAGAGCCTTGGGAGCCGAAGTCGGAGGGCGTATCCACGATGCCGCGCCCGAAGATGGTCTGCCAATGGCGGTTAGCAGTGACACGAGGGGTAAGCGGATGCTCGTCGGAGGTCAGCCACTTGGCCATCCCGAGCCGGGTTTTGGGCAGTTCTTCCTTCATGGGGGGCAAAAAGGCGGGCGTTTGGGGCGGAATTTCCTTGGACTTGTCCGGGGAGGCGTACTGGCCGCGCATGAGGAGGTAGGTTTTGCGGAATTTGTTGGCGGCATTGTCGGCCATGATCATCGAGTTGATTTTGCTTTTGCCTAGGGAGGCGAGCTGTCCGTCCAGCTTGCGTCGTTGGTCCACGAGTTGCTTGTAGGGTTTGTCGAGCGAGTTGAGGTAATGCTCGAAGAGTGCCTTGGTTTGGCTTTCCGAACGTTCGGTCGGGGCGATGGCGAGGAGCGGACCGATGGGGTCGGAACCTGCGAGTGCCTTGACCTCAAGGTCGGAGAGAGCCCGGTCGTAGAAGCGAACGTCGTCTATTTCAACGCCGTTGGCCTGAGAGGAGTTGAATCGTCGGCCGAGCCGAAGGGGCTTTCCCGTGACAATGCTGGCGTTGAGACCGTCCGCCTCCACTACGTGTTCCAGCTTTTCTCCATTGAGGTACACGGCGGAACCGGCGGCAGAGCCGGAGCCGTCGTAGGTAAAAAAGACGTGCTGCCACTTATTGGCGGTGATTTTCTTTTTCCCGACGATCTTGACGGCATTGTCCTGCCACTTGCTGATGACGTGGGCTCCGGGTTGGCCGTTCTGGAGCCAAAGGTCGTAGCCCCGGTAGGAGGCGCCTTCGTCCATTTTGCCGAAGAGGCAGGCACCTTGGTTGGCGTTCGCAGTTTTGACCCAGCAACCATAACTGAACGAGGTGTTCCACTCGAAGTTGCCAAAGTCCTTCACCTCCACGAAACCGTTGCCCTCAATCTTAAGGCCTCCGCCGAACTTGGCCGTGCCCACTGCCTTGGCTCCGCCGTGGAGCCGGTTTTCGCTTTTGTCGCGCTTGAGGTCGGGGGTGAGGTTTTTGTCGAAAGAGTCGAGGGGCAGGTGGGCAACGAGGCCCGCGGGTTCGATGGTCTTCTCGGCACCCTTGTCAGCCGCTTCGAGGAACTGTTCCTCGGTCCATTGTTCGAAGGGGGAGAGGGCAGCTTTCTTGCGGGCGTCGATTTGCTTGAGCAGTTCGGCCTTACGTTTGTCGATTTCGGCCTTCTTCTTCATGTCTTCGGGATTGGCGACGTCCACCACGGGGGCCTGATTGCCTCGACGGGTCTGCATGCCGGGGTCTGCGTTGTTATTATAGAAGGCGTAGAACTGATAGTATTCCTCCTGGGAGATAGGGTCGTACATGTGCTCGTGGCACTGTGCGCATTCCAAGGTCAGGCCCATCCAAACGTTGCCCGTGGTCTTCACGCGATCCACCACATACTCCACTCGAAACTCTTCGGCGATTACCCCGCCCTCGTCCGTGGTGGCGTGGTTGCGATTGAAGCCCGATGCTACTTTCTGGGCGTTGGTGGCCTCGGGCAGGAGGTCGCCTGCCAGTTGCTCAACGCTGAATCGGTCAAAAGGCATGTTGTTCCTGTAGGCCCGCAGCACCCAGTCACGCCAAGGCCACATGGTGCGGGGGCCATCGTCGTGAAATACGGAGGTGTCCCCGTAGCGGGCGGCGTCCATCCAGACCAAGGCCATACGCTCGGCGTAAGCCTCAGAGTCGAGGAGGCGGTCTACCACCTTCTCGTATGCGTCCGGGGACTTGTCGTTCAGGAAAGTGTTCACC
>CAXGVD010000256.1:0-4630 GCA_964012695.1 uncultured Opitutia bacterium | reverse complement strand
CGAACTTGGGTTTCAGCTTATCGTTCAAAATGTTCCTTGGGGGAGGCTTCCACTCACCCGATCTCGGAGGGGCCCCCTTTGCCCTTGAGCGTGAGAAGAGCGATCACTCCGATGAAGATTGCGACGATCACTACGACGGGGGTCAAGATGATGCCGCCGTCGGATCCCTACTCCCCTTCTTCCTTGCCGGTGGGGGCACTCGGCTAGTCACCTTGCCCCGGAGCTTGAAACCGAACCCCGTTGGAGTCCTTGAGGAGGCTGTGGCCCGGTTCGGGTCTGAAGAAGGGCGGTGGGCGAACCGAGGTCGGGAGATCTGCCGTCGTTTCCTGGAGGAACCATTCGATGGAGTGGAGGCCGAGGTGAAGCGATAAGGGGGAGGCTCCGCCGAGGCGGGCATTGATTTCGACCAAGTGGGGTCGCTCGTCTTCGTCCACGATGACTTGGGCGAGGGCGTGCCCGGTGAGGCGGAGGTTTTTGGCGGCTTCGAGGACGAGGCTTTCCCAAGCGGAGTGGCGGAAGGTGGTAGTGAGGTGGGACTCCCCGTCGATGACTTTTTCCCGCCAACGGAGGACGGCCCCTCGGGGTCGGGAGGTCGAGTCGAGCCAGGTCTCGGCGCTGAATTCTTGTCCTGCCACGTGCGGCTGAAAGATGGGTTGGCGTAGGTTGGCGGCGTGGGTGGCTGCTTCGTCGGGCGTTAGGCGGAGTCCGATGGAGTGGGAACCCGAGCCGAAGCGTTCTTTGACGGTCAGGAGCTTCTCGTTCGGGGCGCGAGGGGGGAGGGTGAGGTCGTGGAGGTTGGTGGAGGTAGGAATGGCGGAGAGCCCGCGCTCGCCGAGGCGTTGGGCGAAGAGAAGCTTGTCGAGGCAGGCTTCGAGGGCTTTCGGTGCGGTGACGAGGGCGTGGATGCCCTCGGCGGAAAGGTGAGGAGCGGCTTCGGCGAGGAAGCGAAGTTCGCCGTCCCGGGTGGGGACGAGGTGGGTGACACCGTGGTCGGCACAGAGTGCGGCGAAGGCTTCCGGGCTGACCTCGTCAAGGCGCGGAAGGAGAAGGAATTCCTCGACGTGATGACGGGCGGGAGCGGCGGCGTCGCAATCGGCCCCGATTACGCGTGCTTGAGGGTGGAATCGTCGAGCGTCCGAGAGAACGGCTCGGTAAAGAGCGGTTTTGGCCGAGAGGCTGGAAAAGAGGAGGACGGGAGGGTTCACGCCGCTTTAGGAGGGAATATTGCGGAGGTATTCGTCTTTGAGGCAGGAGGCGACGACGGCGTCTACCAGTTTCCCGTCGGCGAGGGCGTGGTTGCGGAGAGTGCCTTCTCGGCGGAAGCCGGCCGCCTCGATGGCCTGTACGTGCCAGGGGCGGTGGACGTAGGACTCGGTGTGGATTTTGTTGAGGTCGAGGACATCGAAAGCGCACTTTTTGAGGAGTTGGAGAAAAATGCTCAACTCCATGCCGTAGGAGCGGAGATCCTTGGCTCGTTCGGTTTCGAGGAGGAAGGAAACCTCTCCGCGTCGGGCTTCCCAGTCCAAGTGGACGAGTCCACCGTAGCCGATGAGTGCGGAGCAGTGGGTATAGCGGAGGAGGATTTGCTCGGGTTGTGTCTGGTTGAAGGCGGGTGCCACCACCTCGTGGAAGTAGCGGAGTTGTTCCTCCTGCGTAAGGGGCTTGTTTTGGCGGAGGGCGGAAAGCTGGTCGTTGCGCCACTGCATGATGGGGAGAGCGTCGTCCATGCGGATGGAATCGACGGCGTACTCGCGGAAATGGGCGTCGAGGCCTCGCAGGATTTTGTAGCCGGAGGAGGAGAAGGAGGAAAAAAGGCTCATGAGAATTCCTTGGAGAATGCGGCGAGGGTCTCGACCACGCGGTCTTGAAGGGCGTCTGACATTTTCGGGAAGAGCGGCAGGCTCAGGCAGGATTCGAAGAAGACTTCCGCTCCAGGCAAGCGAATCTTACCGTAGCGTTCTTGGTAATAGGGGTGGCGGTAGACGGGGAGGTAATGGATTTGGGTTAGGATGTCTCGTTGCTTGAGGAAGAGGTGGGCCTCGTCGCGCAGATCGGGTCGATGAAAACGTATAACGAATAGGTGTCGGGCGTCTCCAGGGTCTTTTGGCGGGAGGGTGAAGCAGTTGTTGAAGTGGGCGTCGTTAAGGAGCCGGAGGTAGCGGGTGGCGAGGGCTCGGCGCCGGTCGAGAAAGTAGTCGAGGCGCTTGAGTTGGGAGAGGCCGAGTGCAGCTTGGAGGTCGGTGAGGCGATAGTTCCAGCCGAGGTTTCGTTGTTCGTACCACCAGGGGCGGGTGGGGGAGGGTGGCTCGGGGCGAAGGATGCCGTGGCTGCGAAGGTGGCCGATGCGTTCGGCGAGTTCTTCGTCATTGGTGAGGACGGCGCCGCCTTCTCCAGCGCAGATGTGTTTGACGGGGTGAAAGCTGAGTATAGCGGCTTGAGCGTGGGAGCAGGAACCGCTGTAGGCGCGTTTCCCGTAGGCGTCTTCCCGCCAAGCTCCTGGCGAATGAGCGGCGTCCTCGACCACCTCGAACCCGAGCTCAGTAGCGATTTCCGTCGTTTCCTGCAAGGGAGCCAATGAGCCGGCGAAGGAGACTGGCGTGACGAGGTTGCGGGCGTCGGCCTCGGCGGTGTCCTCTTCCTCAGCCAGAACCTCTTTCAAGGAGGATGGCGAAAGGAGAGCGGTGACGGGGTCCACGTCGCAGAAGCGGACGCGGGCACCGAGGTAGAGAAAGGCGTTGGCGGTGGCGGCGAATGTGATGGGCGGGACGATGCCGAGGGAGCGCTCGTTCACGCCTAAGCCCGCGTAGGCCAAGTGCAGGGCGGCGGTGCCGTGGGAGCAGGCGACCGCCCGCTTCACCCCGAAACGTTTCGCCAGAGCTTCCTCAAAGGCCTGCGTGGCGGGACCTTGCGTCAGGTAGTTCGAACGCAGAACCTCCGTAACGGCGGCGACGTCCTCGTCGTCAATCCATTGGCGAGAATAGGGAATAACTTCCGACACGCCTCCAAGCCAACCCGAACGGCCTTTCGTTTCAAGCGTAATTCCGCAGCGGGAAGGCTTGCCGGAGGGGATTTTACGCTGGTAGCATCAAGGATATGAAGGTGGTCGGCTCGGTCATTGCGCGGTTGGGCAGCAAGCGTCTGACATACAAGAACTTGCTTCCTTACAAGGGGAAACCGCTCGTGTTGCGGGCGGTGGAGTTTCTGCAGTCTTGCTCTGGCCTCGACGAGGTGGTACTTTCTACGGACAGCGAGTTGATCGCTCGGACTTGCCTCTGTTCCGGAGTCCGCATCCTACGGCGTCCGGCCGAACTGTGCGGGGACGATGTGGCATCCGTGCCCGTGTTCCGGCACATCGTGGAGAACTTTCCCAGCGATCTGCACGTCAATTACAACTGCAACTTTCCTGAGTGTCCTCCCGATGTCGTGGAACGGGCCCTATCTCTGGCCCGAGAGACGGGCGAAGCCCTTTCCGAACCCTTCGCCGTGTGGGCCCAGACTGCGGAGCGCCTAGAGAACTACGGAAACCCCTTTGACATCACCGCCACCCGCTTTTCCGACGAACGTATTCATCCGCTCGACATTCACCATATGGAAGACTTGTTGGAGGTCCATCGCGTTCACCAGCCGGAGTGGGCCGACGGGTGGCGAGACGAGCCCTGCGAAAAAAAAGAGTAAAGTTCCGTAAATCACGTCCGATTTATAGAAACACTCAATCTATTCTCGTCATGAAGCACTCAAAAATCCACACGCGCGCACTCGTTGGCTTTGTCGCCGTAATCGCCGTCACCTGCTCTTTGGACGCCGTCATCAAACGTTTCGATGCCTCCGAACCCTCACGACAAGGCTACCTCCGCTCTTTTCGTCCCGCCAACCTGAGTTTCAAGAAGACGATCCCCGTACCCGCCGACCGCCACTTCCTCCTCTACCTCCCCGAGGCCAATGCCAGCACTCTTCCCGAGACCAACGCCACCTACCCAGCAACCGCTCCAGAGCTTGCCGCAACCCCTCTCGAGCCTGCAGTGCCCACATCTCCCGCCGTCGGTCTTCCTCCCGTTTCCCCCGCTCCTGGTGCTCCCCTCCCGTCCGCTCCGTTGCTTCCTCCCGCCGATCCCTTCGAGGAGGTTTCCACCGACGACTTGGTGAACGAGCTGGAAGGAGAGCACTTCCGAGCTGGGTCCGGAGGCTCTTCGTCCTTCGTCATCCCCTTCATTCCTCCCTATTCGATGGCTCCCGCCGACTTTGAGCTGAGGACGCGGGCCCGATACGTTCGCCGCCCAAGACCCTGAACTCCGTCCGCTCGCACTCGAGAAAATACGCCGACCCAACTACGATATGAAAACACAAGGCCCACTCACCGGATTCGCCCTTTTAATAGTTCTCGCATGCGCGACGAGTGCCCAACCTGTGCCCGCGTCGTCCCCCGCCCTCGCCGGCCAAACAATTCAGGGCATAGACCGCCTCCTTGAGGAAATGGAAGAGCAGAACGGCGTCGTCTCACCTGCTCCTGTAGCCCCCGCCGCTCCGGACTCTGATCTACCTCCCCTCCTGCCCCCCGCCTCGCCGGGCCTGCCTGGACTCTCTCCCTCTCCTCCGGTTTCGCCTCCCGCCGACCCCGACGCCGGCTCCTTTC
>CAXGVD010000255.1:0-4639 GCA_964012695.1 uncultured Opitutia bacterium | reverse complement strand
GAAGCTTCAGACGCGAACGCCCTCCGAGGCAGAGCTGATCGACGCCCTGCGCCGCACAAGTTCCTTCGGTTCCCGTATCCGGGAAGTATCCGGTTCCTCCCAAACCTCCGCCCACGCCATCGACAAGGTGGAAGACGACTACGACTACAAGGCCGAAACCATACCGCCCTTCGTAGGCAAGGCCCTCGACTGGCTGGCCCAAGCCCAGCACGACGACGGCTCCTGGGGCGCAGGGACCAGCTCTCGCCAACAAGTTCGCGACCCTCACGCCGTGAAAGGCGATCCCGCCACCACTGCCTTCTCCGCCATGGCTTTCCTGCGCTCGGGACACACCCCGAAGAAGGGCAAGTACAAGAACGTCGTCCGGCGGGCCACGGAATCGCTCGTGAAGGTCGTGGAAGCATCTCCCGACGAAGGCCCCCGCATCACCGACCGGACCGGCACTCAACCCCAGGCCAAGATGGGAGCCTATGTGGACACCTCACTCACTGCCCGCTTCCTAGCCCGCGTCCTCAAGGAGCTCCCAAAGAAGGACAAGCTGAGGGTACGGGTAGATAAGGCCATCGACAAGTGCATCGCCAAAATCCAATCCTCCCAACAAAAAGACGGAAGCTGGAAAGGCGGAGGCTGGGCACCTGTGCTTCAATCCTCCCTAGCGGGGCAGGCCCTAGAAATCGCTCAAGCCGCCGGCAAGCAGGTGGACCAGAAGGCCCTCGATCTAGCCCGCAGAAACCAGAAGGACAACTTCGACGCCAACTCCGGCAAGGCCCGAGCCGACGCCGCCGCGGGTGTCGAACTCTACGCCTTCGCCGGCGCCCAGCGGGCCAGCGCCGCCGAAACTTGGGAAGCCAACGACCTACTCGATAAGGCCAAGAAAGAGGGCAAGCTGGACAAGGACGCCAAGCCCACCGCCGAAAACCTCCGCAAAATCGGCGTCCAAGAGGGAAAGGCCGAACAACTCGCCGAAGCCGTCGAGCAAAACGAACGCCAGCAGAAGCGGGTGCAGAACGACAACGCCCTCCTCACAGGATTCGGCAACAACGGTGGCGAGGAATACCTCAGCTACCTGATGACCAGCGAGTCACTAGTCATCACGGGCGGCGAAGCGTGGAAGAACTGGGACGAAAAAATGCACCGCCGCCTGCGTAAAATCCAAAGCGCCAACGGTTCCTGGACTGGCCACCACTGCATCACCAGCCCCGTCTTCTGCACGGCGGCCGTGGTCCAGTGCCTCAACACCTACCGCGACGCCGGCATGCTCCGGGACGCCGCCCTCGCCGCCTCCGCCAAGAAGAAGGACGGCGACCAAGTGGCCAAGAAGAAGTAACCCGCGTCCAAACCAACGAGAAGGGGTCGCCGACGTGAACGGAAACAAAACCATCAGTCTTCGCCTCGCAGGCGCCCTCGTTCTTCTTGCGGCCCTCGGCTTCCCGTCCGCCTCCCATGGCGGGCGGGACGCCGAATACGCCGCATCCTCCCGCGTCGCCTCGGATGCCGAAACCATCCTCGCCCGAGCCGTCGCCTACTTGCGATGCAAACAAGGGCCGGACGGCGCGTGGCGCAGCGAGACCTACGGCCTCCTCAAGTCGGGCCAATCCCTCACCCCCTTCGTCCTCCACGCCCTTTCACTAGTCCCCTCCACCCTCAACCCGAACGCGGAGGAATCCATCCGCCTCGCCATGGCCGCCCTTCGCAGGAACGCCGACGCCCAAGGCGTCCACGGCCGGAGCGATCCCGACCTCCTGGACTACCCAAATTACGCCACCGCGTACGCCCTGCGCTGTTTCCTCCGTCACGGCGACGACCATGATCTTCCCCTCGTCCGGCAAGCCGCACTCCATCTCCTTACCCGACAGTTCTCAGAGCGCGACGGTTTCGGTTCCGACTCCACCGTTCACGGCGGCTGGGGCTTCGGCATCACGGAACGTCCCACCTTCTCATCCTTCGTGGACCTGTCACACACGCGCCGCGTCCTGCAGGCCCTTCGGGAAGCGGACCTCCTCCCCTCAGAAACACGAAAACGAGCCCTCCGCTTTCTCGCCGTCCTCCAAAACCACCCCTCCGCCACACCACCAACCTTCAGCCCCACCCTCCCACTCCTTGGTGACGATTCCCCACCCTTCGACGGCGGCTTCCACGCCTCTCCAAACGTAGCCTACGCCAACAAGGGCCGCTCCGCTCGCCACCCCCGTTCGGGAGCCTCCTACTTCCGCAGTTACGCAACCGCCACCGCCGATGGCATCCTCGCCCTCCTCGCCGCAGGCGCCCCCCCTAACGACCCCAAGGTCCGCTCCGCCGCCCGCTGGCTCCGAGACAACGAAGGTTGGAACCTCCCCCACGGGATACCCGCGGAACACCGCGAACCTTGGGCGGAGTCCATGCGCTACTACCACCTCGCCGTTCGAGCCGAAGCCTACGCCAGCCTGAACGAGCCCGGCCCGTGGCGCCAAAACCTCGTGAACTTTCTGTCCGCCAAACAACGCACGGACGGCTCCTTCCTCAACCCCGAAGGGAAACTCATGAAGGAAGACGACCCAATCCTAACCACCACCTACGCCGTCCTCGCCCTCGCTCATGAGCTGAACGAGTTCACGGACTGATGACCAACACCCGCGAAGTCCTTAGTCAGTCACCGTCAACTCGAAGGAATGAAAAACTTCCTCGCCTGAAGCCATGGTCGCGACGAAGTCGGGATAGTTCTCCGGCCCGTCTCAGGTGAGGAGTCCGACCCGATAAAGAACGATGCCCTCGGGGCAGGCCTCGAGACGGAACCTCTTCCCGATTCATTGGAAACCGCATTCACCTACATGTGAAAGAAGAGTACTTCTTGAAGGAAAGAGGTCGGAGGTAATCGATGAAGAGGTAGGACTTCTGCTCGCGCTCCAATTCTGCAAGAAGACAAAGGCTGCGCAGATGGACGCGAATGAACACTAAGTTCTGTGTAAGAAATGCAGGCTAATAACCCTCTTAACCTCTGGTTTCCCCCTTGCGCCTCTCATACGAGAGGCATACTTTTCGCATGAAGTAAAAAAAGACCTACCTGAAGTCACCATCATGAAAGCATCCAAACGAGTCCATGACCCCTGCATCGCCTTCAGCTCGTCGCCCCGTCCCCCTACCTCCGGCTTACACGATTCGCCCTCCGCTTCCCTCCTCGCCTTCTTCCTCCTCTTTTGCGCTCTCTGCTTTCCATCTTCCGCTTTCCCCTCCCCTGTTCCCTATGAGGGAAAGCTCGCGATCAATGGACTGAACTTCGACGGCGTCGCCTCCTTTACCTTCGCCCTGCGCGACGCCAACGGAACCGTGCATTGGCGCAACGGCGCAGACGCCAACGCCTCCATCAACGTTCCCGTGGACCGCGGCCACTATGTCGTCCTCCTCGGCGGCCAGGGGATGAACGCGTTCCCCCCAAACCTATTCCTCGAACACCCCGAGCTCTACCTGCAAGTGCGCTTCTATCGCTCCGATGCAGAACAATGGCTTTACCTTCAGCCCGACCAGCGCATTCATTCCTCCCCGCACGCCCTTTCCGCCGAAGTTGCCCGGATGGCGGAGGCGGTTAAGTCAGGGGCCATCACCCTCGACATGCTCTCTCCCCAAGTGCTGGCCGAGCTAAACGCCACCATCACCCGCTCGCGTCTTTCGGCCGGCATCCGTCAGGATCTCAACGCCACGCTTTCGCAAGGGGCAGTCAGTCTCGACAACCTCTCTCCCGACGTTCTCGCCGCCTTGCAGATCCTTCCTTCCGTCTCCACCCAGCCCTTCGCCCGCTCCGACCGCTCCGACGGTTCCGTCCAGGTCGAGGTCACCGCCCGCGGGCACGACCTCTCCTACCAGTGGCTAAAGAACGGGCAACCCATCAACGGGGCCACCGCTCCCGTCCTCCACATCGCCGACGCCGATACCGACGAAAACGCCACCTATGCCGTGCGCATCACCAATTCACTTGGGGAAACCACCAGCCAAATCATCTCCCTGCAGGACGCCATCGGTGCACCCGGCCCCCCGCTCGAGGAAGCCAACGCCACCGAGGTGCCCCGCGATGGACTCGTCCTCTGGCTCGACGCCGAGGACCTCGACGCCGATGGTATAGCGGACAACCTCGCCGAAGATACCAAAATTTTCAACTGGGCCGACCTCTCGGGCGACGACCGCAACTTCACCCAGTCCGATCCCAACCTCGCCCCCACCGTCAAAATCGTCAGCAACCGCCAAGCCCTTCACTTCGCCCAGACCGCCTGGATGAAGAGCGACGAAAACGCGACCGTCAACACCGTGTTCTTCGCCCTCAACGTCCCCGCCGGATTACGCGAAGTAAGTGCATACTTGCTAAAGGACGGGGTATGGGGCGGCATGTTCAAGAATGCTGGTTCAGCCAACTTTGGAGAATACAACAGCAATCACTTCTCCGTTGTTTCTGGAATTCGTACGAATGGAGCCAACCTGAATGGGTTGTTGCTCTTCGACCAACCCTCCGTGGTATCCGCCTTTAGAACGACCACGCTTTGGAACTTTCAAAGCTTGAACATCGGCTACACCTGGGAAGGTCTCTTCCACGAAGTCCTTTTCTACGACCGCATACTTTCCGACGCCGAACGCGCCGACGTGGAGGACTACCTCATGGACAAGTGGGGCATGG